>JAGAAW010000013.1 GCA_017615055.1 Fibrobacter sp. | reverse complement strand
TTCGGCGATGATGAGTTCCGCTTCCTTTTCGGCGCTCGCCTTCACCTCGTCAACGGTGCGCTGCATGGTGATGACGGCGTCCTGGATGGTCTTCTCGATTTGGCGGTAGTAGTTCACGCGCTCTTCGGCAATCTTCAGGCGTTCGGTCAGGTCGGTACGGGTGCGCGACAGCTGCTCGAATGCGGTGGCTGCCGTGTCCAGGAATGCCTTGACTTCTTCGGCGTCGATGCCGCCGAGGGATTTCTTGTGGAATGTCTGGTTGCGGATGTCAAGCGGTGTGAGTTCCATGAAATGCCTTCCGTTTTTCGTTTCTATGGGGAAAAATATAAAATTTTGGAGAATTTATATGGCATTTGCACAATTTACAAGTTATATTATGGGGTTAGAAAGGATTTGCACATGATTGCGCTACTCAAAAGGAAGTGGAATAACCTCGAGACCCTGGAACAGAAGCTGTTCTGGATTGTCCAGGTCATTTTTTTGGTGGTTTCCCTTGCGGGTACGCTGATTACCGTGGTCGAGGAAGTGAGCGACATTGCCGAACTGGTGCTCTTCATCGATCTGGTCGTGTGCATCCTTGTTGGCCTGTTCGTGATGAAGACGTCGCATTACTCGGTAGGGTTCTTCATTCTGATTTTCTTCTACACGACGGTCTCGACCCCGCTGCTGTTCTTCCTGTGTTCGGGCGTGGATAGCGCCATGCCGTACTACATGCTCCTGGGCCCCTTCATGAGTAGTTTCATCAGCAGCCGCAAGATCAGGTATATCTCGGCGGTACTGACTATGCTCGTGGGTATCGCGCTCTACGCCGGGGCCTGGTTTTTCCCGCACCTGCTGGTACCTGCCCCGAGCAAGGGCATAGTCTACTTGGACTTTGCTGCGAACTTTGTACTTGTGGGCGGCAGCATATTCTTTATCTGCTCGTTTGCCATCAACGCCTACGTGCGCGAGAAGGTGCAGAGGGAACGCCTGGTAACCAAGCTTGATTACCAGGCCAAGCATGACGACCTGACGGAACTCTACAACCGTCGTTATGTTATCCAGTATCTCGAGAACATCGTGTGGCACAGCCGCGAACGCTACTACATGTTCATGTTCACGATAGATGGCCTCAAGGAACTGGGCGATTCTTACGGGCACGTGGTTGCCGACCGTATCGTGTGCAATGTGGCACATGCCCTGTGGGAGACGGTGAACGAGAATGTGGGCGAGTGCGGTGCACGCTATGGCGAGGAGACCTTCCTGTTTATCATGGCCGCCGATTCCGACGTGGATGCTTTCATGCGTGCGGACAAGTTCCGCGAGAAGATCAGCGGTCAGGTCTGGAGCAATACCCCCGATGTGCGTATTTCTGTCAGCGGTGGCGTTGTGCCGTGTCGCGACGAGAACGAGTTTGACCGCGAGCGCCTGCTCAAGAAGGTAGATGCCCTGCTCGACGGGTTCAAGTCGCGCGGCAAGAACCAGGTTCGCATCTTCATGGATGTCGGGTAAAGCCGACCCCGCGGGCCCTGCCTGCGGGCATCTTCGTTGTTGATAAATTGTTGATTAGTTGGGGCTGTCCCTGTGGTATTCCCCGTTTCGGGGCAAAAAGGCCATTTCGTGGCTCCTGACCCCTTGATTTATGCGGGCATTTTACTATTTTTGGGACTCAAAATTTTGCACTAAAAAGGTTTTATCATGAAAAGAACATTCCAGCCTCACAATCGTAAGCGCGTCAACAAGCACGGCTTTATGGCCCGTATGGAAGACCGCTGGGGTCGTGCCGTTTTGAGCCGTCGTCGTGCCAAGGGCCGCAAGCGTCTCACCATCAGCGACACCATCTACAAGAAGTAAGCCGGGGTTGGCCTAATGGCCGCTCTGCGTTCTTATCGGCTGCCTAGTCAGCTGGCTTATCGGCAAGTAGCCGTCCAGGGAAAGTTCGTCCGCACGCCATCACTCTCGATGCGTTGGATTGAAAGCCCGGACGGTTTTTGTCGTTTTTGTTTTTTGGCGAAAAAGAGGAATGGCAATGCGGTTTACCGCAACAAGTGCCGCAGGGTTTTGCGCCCGCTGTTCTTCGGGATGGTACCTTCGATACAGAAGCCCGTGTGGGCGATGGTCATCGTGACCGACAACTCGGAAGTGATGACTGCAGAACGCCTCCGGGAATCCGCCTTCAAGATATTCCGCAAGATGGAATGGCGGACCGATGCCGCTGGAGCTCCGGATGTCGAAGGTTAGGGACTTTGTGGTGGAGGCGCTGGTTTTCCCGATAAGGCTCTACCAGCGGATTCATCCCTACTTTTTCAGGGGAGTGTGCAGGTTCTACCCGACATGCTCCCAGTACGCGATAGAGGCTTTCCGGGTCCACGGGCCCTTCAAAGGTTTCTATCTTGCTGTTTTTAGGATTCTCAGGTGCAACCCCTTCTGCAAGGGCGGTATCGACCCGGTCCCGCCTAGAAAGGAAAAGAAATGAACAAGAATACCCTTATAGGCTCCATCCTGATGGCCTTGATCGTTTTCGGCTGGATGTACATGAACAAGCCGAACGAAGAGGCCATGGCGAAGACAAAGGCGAAGAAGGCTACTGCCCTCGTTCAGGACACCGCAGCGGCTGCGAAGCCCGCCGGAAATCTGGTGCTCCCGTCCAATGCTGCTCCCGAGGCGAAGGCCGCCCCGGTGCTTTCTGCGGTGGCACCTGCTGAGCATGCCGCGGTGGATTCCGTGGTTGCCGATTCCGCTGCCGTCGATTCTGCGGTAGATACTGCTGCCGTGGCCCCGAAGGCTCCCGAACGCCGCACGGTGACGGTCGAAACCGACAGGTTCGTGATGACCCTCGACGGCAAGGGCGGCAAGATCAAGAGCCTCATCGTGAAGGCTCTGAAGGATACCGCGGGTAACTACCCCGAACTCTTCCTGGATACTGCGGAAGGTGCGCTTGACCTCACGATTGACGGTGCGAACCTGAGCGAGGCCGTGTTTGCGACGGAAGCTCCCGAATGGATTACGGTGGATAGCGATACCAGCGTGCAGTTCACGTTTACCGACGTTCACGGCAGCCAGGTTATCCGTAGTTACGGATTCACGAAGGACGGCCCGGCTGTGCGTCAGGAAAACAAGTTTGTCGGGTTCACTCCCTCGAAGTACGAACTCGCCTGGAACGGCGGCATGAAGGAGACGGAAGTCATCCCGAACAGCAAGGGAATCATGGGTATCGGTAGTGGCAGGACATACTACTACAGCGAAGTGATTTTCAATGCCAACAATTCCGTTGAACGCGAGATGTTCAACGACACGGTGAAGACTTTCAATACCGAAAGGAACAATATTGCATGGGCCGGTCTCCGCCGCAAGTATGTGGCGATGACGGTGCAGTTCGATGAGGCCGTGCCTGTGGTTATCGGCACGAAGCGCATGGAAGTGAAGGGCAATGAGGGCGACCCGGGTACCTACAAGATTGCGCTTGCCGATGAACTTCGCGGAAGCAGTACGCTTGCCTACAACGTGATGGTGCTCCCGCTCGAATGGGATAATATTGCGAAGCTGAACCAGCAGTACGAAAAGATTATCGTGACGGGCTGGCAGTGGTGCGGCGCCGACGTGTGGTTCGTGTGGATTTGCGAAAAGCTGCTCAAGTTGCTGAACTTCCTCTACGGGCTTATCCCGAACTATGCAGTGGCGATTATCCTGCTTACGCTTATTGTGCGTGCCATTACGACTCCGTTTACCATCAAGCAGATAAAGTCTACCCGCGGTATGGCTGCGCTCAAGCCCCAGATGGACGAGATTAACGTGAAGTACAGGAGCGACCCGCAGAAGAAGCAGGCTGCCATGATGGAACTCTACGCGAAGAACGGCGTTAACCCGCTCCAGAGCTGCACGGGCTGCCTCCCGATGCTCCTGCAGTTCCCGATATTCATGGGCCTCTTCTTTGTGCTGGGGCGCGCCATCGAACTCCGCGGCCAGCATGCGTTCCTCTGGGTGTCCGACCTGAGCCGTAGCGACGTGGTGTGGAGTGGCATTTCCATTCCTATCATCATGCCCTCGGGCCTTGCGATTCTCCCGTGGATCATGGTCGCGACGATGTACTTCCAGACGAAGGTTACCATGGGCACGAACGCAGCGATGGACCCTGCCCAGCAGAAGATGATGATTTGGATGATGCCCGCGATGATGCTTTTGTTCAGCGCGGTGATGCCCTCGGGCCTCGTGATCTACATGATTGTCTCGAACATCTGGGGCATTGTCCAGTACAAGGTAATCAACCGCAACTTTGCCCCCGCCGGAGCGACCTCCGACAAGTTGAAGGGCAAGGACGTGAAAGACGCCGAGATCGTCAAGAAGAAGTAATTCAGCAGTAAACTGCGCCGTCAGGCGCACGTGCACTTAGTTGTATTCAGGGCCTTCTAAGGGCTTATGAAGTATCTTGTACTTTGTCTTAATCGCCGTGCGTAGCAGCGGCCATCCGACCTTGTCGAAAGCCCCTTCCCACACGAGGTCAGCCTTGTGCTTGAGCGGTGAATCTACTGGGGTAGGTATCCATGCTTCATTGAAATCGGGTGCGAGGCCGGCACTCTTGATGATGCTTACATAGTCCTCGTTGAGCAGTTCCTTGAACCCCATGCGGATAAAGTGCTTCTTTTCGCTGAAGGTAAAGCGACGCTGCAGGAGTTTGCGCTTGATGAATCCCGCACCCTGCTCGATAAGTTCCTTGCTCGCGAAGAGCGGCTTGTTTTTGGTGTGGTAGATGCAGTCCGTGCTGACTTCAGCTTCGGCGAACTTTTCGCTGAGCCCCACTTCCATGAGCCGGACGGTACTTTCGAAATCTTCCTGCTCGGGAGTCTCGAAGAGGTGCATGAAGAACGCCCCGAGCGCGGGCTGCTTCATGTACAGGAAGAACGACTGCAGGTGAGGGAAGATTTCCTCGCTCTGCGTGAGTGATACCACGTCGGCATCGCGCTTCTCGGCTTCGGCGAAGAACTTCTCGAAGTTGTCCTGGAAGTACACGATGGAATCGTTCAGGACCAGAAGGCGGTCGAGGCTACCCATGGCGCCTTGAGACCCGTTCGAAGCCGGGCTCTGTACCTTGAGTTGCAGGTAGCGGTGCCACATCCCGAAATCGAACCCGTGGTTTTGCGTGAAGAAGAGCTCGATGTCGTTGTCGGCGATGAACTCGAGCGAATCTTCCGAAAGGGCGCGTTCGTTTGTCAGCAATACTACGTGAAAGTCTGTCTGTGCAAGGTGCGCGAGTGCAAAGCGCACGTAGCCCGGGATGCTGTTCCCGGTCTGGTAACTTGCATAGAGTGCGACTTTCTTGTAGGCTGCCATAATGGTTTTTGCTTACCTTCTCCCGCGTTTGCCACGGCCCCCGCGTGCGTCGGTCTTGCGTGCCCGCGGCTTGCCGCCGCCGGCTCCGCGACCGCCCCT
>JAGAAW010000161.1 GCA_017615055.1 Fibrobacter sp. | reverse complement strand
TTGCTATACATGGTTATAGTCCTTTTATATATACACTAAAATAAATTATTTTCGTATTTTTGGAATAGAGGTTTTTATGTCAGATGTGCTTATAATAGGTCATGGCCCGGCCGGGGTATCGGCTAGTTTGTATGCCCTGCGTGCCGGTTTGGACGTTATTTTGGTTGGAAAGGGTGTCGGAGCGCTGGAAAAGGCGCACATGATAGAGAATTACTATGGCCTGGAGAAGCCTATGACGGGTACGGAACTCTTCGAGGTGGGCAAGAAGCAGGCGGAACGCCTCGGGGCGAAATTTGCCGAGGATGAGGTGACCGACCTGTTCTTTGACGGTAAGGAATTCGTGGCGACGGGCCTCAAGGGCGAGTACCGCGGGCGCGCGTGTATCATGGCGACGGGTTCTGCCCGCAAGAAGACGCCGCTCCCGGGTATGGCCGAGATGGAAGGCCACGGTGTAAGTTATTGCGCGGTGTGCGATGCGTTCTTCTACCGCGGGAAAGATGTCGCGGTTCTTGGTGCGGGCGAGTATGCCCTGCACGAATGCAATGAACTCCTGAATGTGGTCGGGAGCGTTACCCTCCTGACGAACGGCGCGGAACCGACCGCCGCGTTTCCAGATAAAGTAACAATCGAGAAGAGGCCCCTGAAGGCCTTGCTCGGGGAAGGCTCTTTTGCCGGAGTTGCGCTGGAAGATGGTACGGAACTGAAACTTGACGGGCTTTTTGTCGCCCTCGGCAGCGCAAGTGCCATGGACTTGTGCCGGAAGGCGGGAGCCGCCTTCGACGGCGGCAGCGCCGTACTTGACAAGAGCTTTATGACGACGGTGCCCGGCCTGTTTGCTGCGGGGGATTGCACCGGCGGTACGTTGCAAGTCGCTGTCGCCGTGGGCGAGGGCGCCATTGCGGGCCTAGCCGCCATCAAGTACCTGCGCGAAAATCGCTAGCACCCCTCCCTTGTCTTTTTGCACCGTTAGGTGCCCGCGCAAATAATCCGCAAGGCTTTTTTGCCAAAATAGCAGACCAAATGCCATGCTTGTGGACGTTTAGTCTGCAATATATTAGTTTGTGTGTAATGAAATGTGCTGCTTTAACGCCTTTTAACGCAAATCCTGCGTTAAAAAGACTTTTTTTTGTCATATTTTGTTTGAAAAAAAGACAAATGTTGTTACTTTGTTTGTAAAAAAGCAGACTAAATGACTGCTTTTAACCGATTTGGTCTGCTAAAATGTCAAAATGAAGGCTTTTAGCCCTCCCTATGCGCGGATTATTAAGTGCCAGGAGGGGCTTAGGGAGGGCTTGGAGCCCTCCCTTGTCTTTTTGCACCGTTAGGTGCCCACGCAAATAATCCGTGCAGACCCTAATCTTGTAACTTGAGCAAGGCGCGGATTATTAAGTGCCAGGAGGGTCTTAGGGAGGGCTTGGAGCCCTCCCTTGTTTTATTGGTTAAGCCCTTGGTATTTTCTTTTGGGCTTGTTGTCCTTTTCCTTATTCTTTTTCATGCTCTTTAGCGCCTTGTCGAATTCGTCTTCGACTACATATTCGTATGGCTTGACTCCGGGCGGGAGCGCTCCGGCATCGCACATGATGAAAATGGCAAGTCCGAACCAGATAGTAGAGGGCAGCGCCAGCATGCCGAAGAGCGTGGTTTCATCAAAATAGATGTTGTGCCCTACGACTAGGGTGGGGTACAGCAGGACAATCGCGATAATCTTGATCTTCAGTTTGGTAAGCTTGAACTTTTTCATAGCGTAGTCAAAATTTAGTTTGATAAATTCGGATTTGTATGAAGTTGTTCTTTTTTCGTCTCTAATTGCTATATTTGTATTGTATAGGAAGGAGTTCTTTATGAAAAAGTTTGCATATCTTGTGCTGTTTGTTTTCGTCGTGGCGTTTCTTGATGCCTGTGGCGACGATGGCAGCGACTCTATCTCGCTTCCGGAAGGGAAGGAATCTTCGCCTGAAGACGTGCTGAGCAGTAGCGATGTGCAAGACCCGGAACAACAGCCCCTTAGTAGCGCAATGCCCGAAGGTGCAGGGTCCTGTTCTTCGGGCTCGTCTAGTAGCGTGTCGTCATCTTCGGGCGAGTCAAGCAGCAGTCTTGCAGAATCCAGTAGTTCGTCTAAACCCTTTACTATCGATGATATGGAGTTTGTGCAGATCGGCCCCTATGAGTTTTCGACCAAAAACCTAAATATCCCTGTAGAAGGCAGCCGCTGTTACGACGACTTGGAAGAAAATTGTGAACGTTACGGACGCCTGTATACGTGGGCTGCGGCTTTGGCCATAGATGAATCCTACAACTTCAAGAGGTATGGAGAACTGGTAGAACCTCATCAGGGTATATGCCCCGAAGGAACGCATATTGTCACTTATGATGAGTTGGCTGAACTATTTAATATAGTGGGAGATATAAGAGATACGCTTGACGAAGAAATGGATATACCTGAAGAAGATAATTTGATAAAGAAACTCAACAGGGGGCAAGGTGGCTTTTTCGATACCACGGGAACCTTTGTTGGTATCGATTCTGTGGCTGGTCTATGGATTGCCAATGAATCGACTGTAAATATTCCCAGCTACGCCTGGATGGTTACCTTCGAAAATGCCGATTTTGGATATACCTCCTACATTACTCTTTTCAATAAGACCTTTGGTGCGTTCGTTCGCTGCGTTAAAGGGGAGGCATACACCAGGATTTCGTCCTCTAGCGAAGCAGAAGTTCCTTCGTCCAGTTCCAAGGCGGATCTTACGCTAACGGTTGCCGAAGGGTGCGAATCTGCTACTCGCGAGAACTGGAAATACCTCAACCCGGATGTTGAATATGGTTGCATCAAGGATTCCCGCGATGGAAGGTATTACAAGACTTTAGTCCTGGACGAACAGATGTGGATTGCCGAAAACCTGCGCTATGTGCCGGAGAATACAAAAATCCAGAGTTGGTGCCTTTCCGAAAAGGATGGTGAATGTGATGAATTCGGCCGCTATTACCATGGTAACGCCGTTGCAGCCAATCCGGGAATTTGCCCTGAAGGTTTCCATGTTCCAAGTATGAGTGAATTCGAAAAACTTATCAAGTACGAAGAGAAATCCCTGATTTCTGTAGACGGGTGGAAGAAGAACCAATATTCGTTTGAAGGCGACAATGCGACAGGAATGTCGTTCATTCCAAGCGGGGTCCGTGGCTACGATGATGGGCTTGGCGCTGGTTGGGAAACGGGTGTGTTTAGTTGGGTAGATGCATCCGCATTCGCTTGGACAAGCACCTCGGATCACTTCATGGGTTATTATCATTTCGCTATAGACAATTACAGTGATATAAGTTTCGCTGGAAAGGCTGCCGGTTTCGGGATTCCGATCCGATGTGTCAAAAACTAGGCTTCTGCCCGCTTACCGACTTCGGCCGACTTATTGACAACTGCGCCGCAACATTAAAGTGTTGCGGCTCTTTTTTTTATTAATGCACATCCGAACACTAAAATGAAATCGGACCTCGGTACGAGGTATGCTTTCTGTAAGTTTTTCCGATTCGTACCCTGAAATGGGCGTCATTTCCCATTTTGTGTTGCTGCGGTGGTAGAAAATGTTTAATTTTACCATGTGTTATAAGTGTTGTGGCAAAGTGTGTCAAGGAATCAAATGGATTTAGGCTATTTCATAGGCAGCGCCAAGACGGCGATTGACGGAAAGGGAAGGTCTTCCTTCCCTAGGGAACTCCGTCGCCAGCTGTGGGCTACCGAAGGGACTGAGTTCGTAGTCGCTCGCGACTCGGACCACACCCTCCGGTTGTACATGCTGCCTGAGTACGCTAAATTCATGTCCGAACTCGATGCGTTCTATGATCGCCCTCGAGCCGATGAATTCCGGAAACAGCTCGATGCCAGCCTAGTAGAAATGGATGGCCAGAACCGCATTCTTATTCCCAAGAAATTGCTGGAATATGCGGGTCTCACGACGGAAGTGGTTTACACTCCTGGTCGTGGACGCTCTCTGGAATTGTGGAACCCCGAACGATACGAAAGCAAGAGCAACATCGAATCCGATGCTGCCCAGAAGTCGTTCGACGAAATGTTCCGCCTAATCGGTTCGTCGGGAGGTCTTGATGGCAAACGCTGACCTCAGACAAACTAATTTACATACAAACGAATATTTTGCTGCGCTTGCTGGCGCTACTGATGGCGTGTTCTATCACGATCCTGTGATGCTCGCCGAATGCCTTGATGGTTTGGACATCAAGCCTAACGGTACTTATGGCGACTGCACCCTGGGCGGTGGAGGGCATTCCTACGCGATTGCAAACAAATTAAATGAAGACGGAACGCTCCACGCATTTGACCGTGACGAGGAAGCCGTTGCGTTTGCGACCAAGCGCCTTGCGGGTGTCAAGTGCAAGTTTGTTGTGCATCCGGTGCGCTTCGGTGAACTGAAGAACGAAATTGCGCCGAATACTCTTGATGGAATTCTCTACGATCTCGGCATCAGCAGCCACCAGGTAGATGATTCCAAGCGTGGGTTCACTTTTGTGGGTAACAACCCGCTCGACCTGCGCATGGACCGCCGCGAAGGGGTCTCTGCGCAGGAATGGCTTAAGAACGCCGATGCCGAAACGCTTGCCGAAGCGCTCCGCAAGAATGCTGATATGGATCGCGCGTTCAAGCTTGCGACCCGCATTGTGGAGAAGGTTGCCGCGGTTGGCGCCGAGGGGCGCGAGGTGCTCCCTTCCGACATGAAGGCTGTGGTGGAATCGGTATTCCCCGACAAGAAGCGTGAAGTGAACGGACTTTTGGCCCGCGTATTCCAGGCAATCCGCATGGAAGTGAACGGCGAACTCAAGGAAATCGAGGATAGCCTGAGTGCCGCGGTGGATTGCCTCAAGGTGGGTGGCCGCCTGGTAGTGATGAGCTACCACTCGGTAGAAGACCGCTGCGTGAAGGAGACTGCCGCGAAGTTTGAGAAGGCCTGCATTTGCCCCGAACATATGCCTGTGTGCATGTGCGGTGGCAATCACCAGCGCCTGCGTAAGGTGAATCGCAAGCCGATTCTGCCTTCGAATGAAGAAATTGCAAGGAACAGCAGGGCTCGCTCTGCGAAACTGAGGGTATACGAACGGGTATGAGCGAAACTGAGAAAATGCCTGTACTGAAGACGAACAAGATGATCGCCCTGATCGTCGTGCCCGCCGCGTTCGCTATCGTGATCGGTATCATGACGCCCCTTTACTTGCAGAACAAGATTAACGCACTCTACAAGGAATACAGCAGGCTCGCGAACGAGACTACTGTCTTGGAGAGCGATATACTGCAGCTGAAACTCAAGGTGAACCAGTATTCTTCGCTGGAACGCCTGAAGGACTTTGCCGAAGTTGCAGGGCTTGGGCTGAATGCCGTGCCGGTAAAGGTGATGGGCGAAGGAGGAAACGGTGAATAACAAGGTCCAGATAGAACCGCTCGCCTTTATCAAGTGGCTCCTGATGAGCCTCATCGCTATCCTTGCGTGGCAGACGATTAGCATCCAGGTGGTGAACCGCGAAGTTTACCAGACCAAGACGGAGAGCATGGTGGTCAGCACGAAGAACGTGCAGGCTGACCGTGGCCGTATTCTGGACCGTAACGGGTACGTGTTTGCGGATAATGTCAGCGACTCGGCGAGCAACTATAGCCGCCTCTTCTTGCAGGGCAAGCTTGCAAGCCAGCTCATAGGGAAGGTCGGTCACGACGGCAAGGGCAGCATGGGCCTTGAACTCACCTTCGACGAAAAGCTGAGGGGCGTTAGCGGCCTCAGGGTAGGTGTCAAGGACCTCTACACGCGTTCTCGCGACGTGGCGAAGGCCGAGCCGGGCATGAGCCTTGTACTGACGATAGACAAGAACATTCAGGAGATTGTTGAGAAGGCGCTGAAGGAAGGCGTTGCGGAATTTGATGCGAAGAGTGCTAGCGCCGTCGTGGTGGAACCCTACACGGGCGAGATTCTTGCGATGGCGAGCTACCCGACGTTCGATCCGAACTCCAAGACGCAGGGCGTTGGCCGCATGTCGAAAAACGATATCGTCTCTATGTCGTACGAACCGGGTTCTACCTTCAAGGTGATTACCGCCGCTGCCGCAATCGAGAACAAGGTGGTTGACCCGACTCGCGTTTACGAGAACGAGGGCAAGTGCTGGAAATGGAACCCGAAATCGGAAAAGATTTGCGATACGCACGTTTATGGCGATATGGATATGAGCGAGGCGATGGTGCAGTCGTCGAACATCGTGTTTGCAAAGATTGCCGACGAGGTGGGTGCGGATAAGCTTTACCACATGGCTCGCAGCTTTGGCTTTGGTATGCCCACGTCGGAGTTCTTCGCCGGCGAGGAAAACGGCCGCCTGCTTAAGCCCTACGAACTCAAGCGCGATGACCGTACGCTGAAGACGATGGGCTTTGGCCACGCGGTTTCCGTGACGCCTATCCAGATGGCGATGGCCTATGCGGCGGTCGCGAATGGCGGTGTGCTGATGGAGCCCATGATTGTGCGTGAATGGCGCGATGCCAAGGATAGCGTTATCGAGAAAAGGCAGCCGACTCCCGTGCGCCGCGTGATTTCTGAAAGCACGGCGTCGACTATCCGCTCTATGCTCTACCGCGTGGTGAACAGCGGTACGGCAAAGAAGGTGGTTTCGAAGAAGCTTCCCGATGTGCTTTTCGGCGGCAAGACGGGTACGGCAGAAAAGTTTAACCAGGAAACGCAGAAGTATGACCGCGACCATCAGGTGGCATCGTTCATTGGCCTTGCCCCTGTGGAAGATACGCGCTATGTGTGCCTGGTGCTTGTTGATGACCCGCAGGGTAAGCACGTGGGTGGCCTTACCGCTGGCCCGATTTTCCGCCGGATCATGGAAGGCATCTACTACAATCCGGAAACTTCGCCGCTTTCGCACAACCTGGCGCAGGTCAAGCCGCAGAACCCCTGCGATGTGGAATTTATGGGCATGACCGCCGATGGTGCGCAGAAGCTTGCCGATGACAAGGGTTGCAAGGTGACCTTCGTGGGCGAGGGGAACCGCGTGATGTCGCAGAATGTGGACGGCACGGGCGAGGCGGGCATTGTGCTTACGCTCGGGAACGTGACGGCATCCAGGATGCCGGACCTGAACGGGCTTTCGCTTCGCGATGCTATGGAAATTATGGGCAACATACGTGTGAATGTGGAATACGAAGGCAAGGGCCGCGTAGTGGCGCAGTCCCCGAAGCCCGAGGAAGAACTCCATAAGGGGACCATTTGCAAGTTGACGCTCAAGGAGAGAGGCTGATGATTTCGGAAGGGTTGATGCAGAACTTGTCTGTGAAGGGCCTGTGCGACGATTCCCGCCGTGCAAAGCCTGGTGATTTGTTCTTCTCGCTTTCGACGGAAGGTTTCGAGGAATTTGCGCGCAATGCCGTTGCCGCGGGCGCTGTCGCCGTGGTGAGCGAGCAGGCTGCACCCGAGGGACTTACTTCCCGCTGGATTCAGGTATCTGACGTGAAGGCGGCGCGCCTCGAGGCTGCAAGGATTTTCTACAAGGACCCGTTCGCAAAACTGGCCTGCCACGCCGTTACCGGTACGAACGGTAAGACAACGAGCGCATTCCTGATGAACGCGATGCTTGAATCTTCGGGTAAGAAGACCGCCCTCCTCGGGACCATCAAGAACAAGATTGGCGATACTTCCGTGGTGGCGACACTTACGACGCCCGGGCTCCTTGACCTGTTCGCCTTTGCCGCGAAGGCCGTGGCGGCGGGCTGTTCCGACCTGGTGATGGAAGCCTCTAGCCATTCCCTGCATCAGGGACGCGTTGCCGGAATCTGCTTTAGGAGTGCACTCTTCAGTAACCTCACGCAGGACCATCTTGATTACCACAAGACGATGGAGAACTACTTCGAGGCAAAGAAGCTTTTGTTCACGAAGTATCTTGCGGAAGATGGCGTTGCGGTGCTGAACATCGACGATGCCCATGGCGAAAAGATTTTTGACGAACTGAAGGCCGCTGGCCGCAAGGTGGTTGCCGTGTCGCGCCTCGGGAATGCCAAGGCCGACGTGAAGCCCGAAGGGACGGTGAAGAGCACCGAGGAAGGTCTCGAGATGCTGCTCCCGATGATTGCGAAGGAAAAGTTGGAAACTCCGCTCTGCGGCGAGTTCAACGTGGATAACGTATTGCTGGTGCTCGCCTGGGCGAATGCCATCGGGATTCCGGAACTCGCAATGCGTGCGGCGATTGCGAGCGTGCGCGTGCCGGGCCGTTTCGAGAAGGTGTGGAACAAGGGTGGCCGCCACGTGATTGTGGACTACGCCCACACGCCCGATGCCCTTGAACGCGTGCTGAATACGGCACGCAGCCTCTGCCGCGGTACGCTTTCGACCGTGTTTGGCTGCGGTGGTGACCGTGACCGCACCAAGCGCCCGATTATGGGGCATATTGCCGAGACGCTTGCCGATAAGGCCTGGCTTACCTCCGATAACCCGCGCACGGAAGACCCGCTCGCGATTATCGAGGATGTACGAGCCGGAATGAAGACGGAAAAGTTTGAGGTGGTCCCTGATCGTGCCGAGGCGATTCGCAAGGCATGTGCCGCCCTGAAGGATGGCGATTGGCTCGTGATTGCGGGCAAGGGGCACGAGGACTACCAGATTGTCGGTAAGACAAAACACCATTTTGACGACCGCGAACAGGCGGTGAAGGCGATGGAAGAATGCTGAAACTTGATTTGACAGTGCAACAGATGCTGGAAATCCTGGAGACCGATGCAGTCGGTATCCCGGCCCGCACTCTGAAACGAAAGGTGAATCTTTGCCTGGATTCACGCGAGAAGGCCAAGGGCGTGGTGTTTTGGCCTATAAAGGGCACGCGTTTCGATGCCCACAAGTTTGTTCCTCAAATGGAAAAGGATGGAGCGCTGATGAGCGTAGTAAACAAGGAATCCGTAGACCAGAATACGATCACGATGTACGCCCCGGTGGACGATACCACTAAGGCGCTTCTCAAGCTTGCCAAGGGTTACCAGCGCCTCTTCAAGGTGAAGAAGGTGGCCATTACCGGCAGTAACGGCAAGACCACCACGAAGGAAATGGTGAAGGCTGTTCTTTCGGCGAAATACAATACGCATGCCACGCAGGGAAACTTCAACAACCATATCGGTGTCCCGATGACGCTGTTCCAGCTGAAGCATAGCCACGAGGCGGCCGTCGTCGAGATGGGTACGAGTGGCCCCAATGAGATTCGCCCGCTTTCCATGGCGGTAGAACCCGATGTCGCAGTGATTACGAACATTGGTGCCTCGCACCTCGAGCGTCTCGGTGACCTTGACGGCGTGTTCAAGGAAAAGATTACCATCAAGGACGGCCTGAAGGTGGGCGGCACGCTTATCGTGAATGCGGACGACCCGCGCCTTTGCAAGGTTCGCAAGACGAGGAACATGAACGTGGTGACCTTCGGTATGCGCCGCGGCATCATCAAGCCCGAAAAGCTGACCTGGAACGAGAATGCCTGTGCCGACTTCTACATCGGGCGTACGCACTTTGTGCTGAACGTTCCGGGCACGCACAACCTTTACAATTCGCTTGCGGCTATCGCTGTGGGCGATGCCTTCCGCGTGCCGCGTGCCGTTGTCGCGCGTGCCCTCGCGAACTTCCGTGCGACCAACATGCGTATGGAAATCCGCAAGGCGGCCGGCTTCAAGATTGTGTCTGACTGCTACAATGCGAACCCCTCTTCTACCCGCATGGCACTCCAGACCATCGGCAATATGGATATTCGCGGGAGCCGCATCGCGGTTCTCGGCGATATGCTCGAACTGGGCAAGGCGAGCAAGGACCTCCACAAGGAAATCGGATCCCTCGTGCCCGAGATGAACTTTGACCTCCTCCTTGCGGTAGGCAAGGATGCACAGGAATTCGTGAAGGGCGCTCGTGCCTCGGGCATGGCGCAGGCCTATCACTTTGATTCCGTGCAGGAAGTGATTGAATTTCTGGGCGATGTCGTGTCTGGAGGCGATGTCGTCTTGGTGAAGGGTAGCCGCGGAATGCACATGGAGCAGGTTGTGGATGCGCTCACGAAACTTTCTCCGGTTTCGAAGGACTAGTAACTGTAGGTAAAGAGACTTTAGATAGCAATGAATAACAACCAGTCCATAGGCGTAAACAAGCTGCTGTTGGTGTCAACAATCCTGTTGATACTGTTTGGCGTTGCTGTCGTTTATACTGCGTCTGCCCCTGCTGCGATAAAGAAGTACGGGGATCCCGAATTCTACCTGAAGGCTCACTGCAGTAAGGTGCTTATTGCATTTGTCGCCATGTTTATTGCGTCCCGGGTGGATTACTCCATCTGGAAGAAGGCTGCCCGCTTGGTATTTGGTGCCGGGTGTGCCCTGACTCTTGCGGCAGTCCTGTTTGGCCCGACCATCAATGGCGCGAATCGCTGGATCTGTGGCATTCAGCCCTCCGAAATCCTCAAGTTTGGCTTTATCCTGATGGTGGCGACGAAGCTTTCCGATGCCGGTACCGAAATCAAGTCGTTCAAGTGCAGTATTGTACAGCCGGGTATTCCGTTCGTGATTGCCGCGGTCCTGCTTGCCATGCAGCCGAACTTCTCGATGGTCGGCATGTTCGGTGGAATCTTTACGATAATGCTCCTGGTGGCGGGTGCGAACTTCAAGCACATGCTCAAGACTTACGGTAGTGTCGCTGGTGCAGGTACTGTAGTGATTCTGCTGAAGGAACTTATAAAGGGCCTTTTGGGGAACAACGATAAGCCCATATACCAGCACGTCAAGGACAGGTTTGGCGCGTTCTATGCGTCGGATGACCCTGCGATGCAGACCGAGCTTGTAAAGAAGAAGATGTACCAGACGCAGCAATCCCTTGAAGCGCTCGGTAACGGTGGAATCCTGGGTACGGGTGTCGGTAATAGCGCCCATAAGCTGGGGTACCTGCCCGAGGCACACAAGGATGTCGTGTATAGCGTGGTGGGCGAGGAATTCGGTGTCGTGGGCACGCTGGCCGTGCTTGCCGCCTTCAGCATCCTTTTCTACCAGGGCTTCGAGATTGCGAGGAATTCTACGACACGTTTTGGAAAGTACCTGGCGGTGGCGCTTACGGTTTCGCTTTTCTTCAATTTCCTGGTGCATGTATGCGTGAGTACGGGCCTGATGCCTACGACGGGGCAGCCGCTGCCGTTCATAAGTTACGGCGGTACGAACCTTATCGTCGCTGGATTGTTTATCGGGATTCTGTTGAACATTTCGAAGGCGGGTACCGGCAAGAAGTTGACCGAACCTTATATGGGCGGCATCAACACGGATACCTACACCATAGGTGGATTTAATATAACGAGGGCTGAAACATGAAAAAGTTCCTGTTTGTATGCGGTGGCACGGGTGGCCACATTTTCCCGGCAGTCGCCATTGCCGAGAGCTTGAAGAAGATGGGTGTCGAAGACATCACGTTTGCAGGCCGTAAGGATTCCATGGAGGAACGCCTTGTGGCAAAGAACTGGCCTTACGAGTACATTACGGCAGAACCGCTGCACCGTGGCCCGTTCCTCAAGAATCTTGCCCTTCCGTTCAAACTTTCCAAGTCGCTTGTCCGCGCTAAGAGCGTGCTCAAGAAGGTTAAGCCCGACGTGGTTGTCGCTACCGGCGGTTACGTGTCGCTCCCGATTGTGCTTGCGGCAGGTTCCCTCGGCATTCCCGTGTACCTGCAGGAACAGAATGCGGTTGCGGGCATCGCGAACAAGGTGGGCGCCCGTTACGCGAAGACGATTTTTGTGACCTCCGATGATGCGGCGAAGTTCTTCCCCGCAGAAAAGTGCATGGTGTTCGGCAATCCGGTCCGCAAGCTCCCCGATGCGGGCGCTCTCCCGCGCCCGGCTGAATTTGCAGAAGGCAAGAAGGCCGTGTTTATCGTGGGCGGTTCGCAGGGTGCCGTAGGCATCAACAACAAGATTGAAGAAAGCATCAAGGATATTGCCTCCCGCAGCGACGTGAATGTCGTATGGCAGGTGGGCGTGAAGAATGTGGAAGCGATCAGCGGCCGCGTCGGGGAAGTCCCGAACGTAGCGATTCGCGGATTCCTCGATGGCATCTATTCCTACATGAGCCATGCGGACCTGATTATCAGCCGTGCAGGTGCATCGGCACTCGCCGAAATCCTTGCCTTCGGCAAGCCCTCTATTCTGTTGCCGTTCCCGCACGCGACTGCGAACCACCAGGAACACAATGCCCGTGTGGTTGAGAAGGCGGGTGCCGCCCTCGTGGAACTTGATAGTGACCCGAACGATCTCTGGAACAAGACGCTCTCGCTCCTCTCTGACGAAGAAAAGCTTGAGAAGATGGCCGCTGCGGCGAAGGGCCTTGGAATGCCCGATGCCGCAGACCGCATTGCGGCAGTCATCATGGAAAAGGAAAATGCATAATGCAGATTAATGATTGTAAGCGTGTCCGTAAACTGCACTTTGTAGGCATCGGTGGTGCCGGTATGTCCGGCATCGCGGAAGTGCTGCACGACAATGGGTTTGTGGTGAGTGGTTCCGATACGGGCGAGAGCCCGGTCATCGAGTACCTGAAGGGGCTCGGGATTACGATTGCCCCCAAGCACGAGGCGAAGAATGTTGAAAATGCGGACCTTGTCGTTTATTCCTCGGCAGTCCCGCACGATAACCCCGAACTTGTGGAAGCGCGCAACCGTCGTATTCCGGTGATTCGCCGTGCCGAGATGCTCGGCGAGCTCATGCGCCTCAAGTACACGCTCTCGATTGCGGGTACGCACGGCAAGACAACCACCACCTCCATCGTGGGCCAGATCTGGGAAGAGGCCGGCCTCGACCCGACCATTATTGTGGGCGGCGTGGTGAAGGGCAAGGGCAGCGGTGCCAAGGTGGGCCGCGGCGACTACCTGATTGCCGAAAGTGATGAGTTTGACCGCAGTTTCCTTTCGATGATGCCCTCTTCGGCGATTGTCACGAACATCGATGCCGACCATCTCGATACCTACGAGAATATCGAGGATATCAAGGATGCGTTCGTGCAGTTCGTGAACAAGATTCCTTTCTACGGGCAGGCGATCCTCTGCCTTGACGACCCGAACGTGCAGGCAATCCTTTCGCGTGTGCGTAAGCCCGTGATTACCTACGGCTTTAGCCGCCAGGCAAAGTACCGCATCGATAACCTGCGCTTTGAGAAGGGTTACCCGGTATTTGACATCCTGAACGATGGCGAGAGCCTCGGTGAATTCTGGCTCCAGATTCCGGGCCGCCACAACGTGCTCAACGCGACTGCCGCCGTGGCGCTCGCGAACGAGGAAGGCATTTCTCCCGATATCGCGCGCAAGGCATGCGCCGAATTCCAGGGCGTTACCCGCCGCTTCGAATTCATGGGCGAGAAGAACGACATTATGGTGTTCAACGACTACGCGCACCACCCGACGGAAGCGACCGCTACCCTTCTTGGGTTCCGCGAGGCATTCCCGGACAAGCGTATCGTGGTGGCCTTCCAGCCGCACCTGTTCAGCCGTACCCGCGACCAGCACGAGGCCTTCGGTATGGCGTTCGCGAACTGCGACGTGCTTCTCGTTGCCGACATTTACCCCGCACGTGAACGCCCGATTGAGGGCGTTACCGGCGCGCTCGTTGCAAACAGCGCGAGCGACCGTGGTCACCGCAATGCACGCTTTGTGGGCGACCAGATGAATATCTTGCCTATCCTGAAAGAGGAACTCCGCCCGGGTGACGTGGTGGTGCTGATGGGTGCTGGCAATATCTATAAACTCGGGACCCGCATTTTGGAGGAATGTATTTGAGCGAATCCGGGACGACATTTCTAGGCCGTCGCATAGGCTATAACGAGAGCAAGCGTAAGCAGGCCCGCAAGGAGAAGATCAAGCGCGGGTTTAAGGGTGCTTTACGCTGGTTCAAGCGTTGTGGCTGGATTTTCTGCATCCTGATCGTGGCTGCAGGTGTCGCTCTTTGGCATAACCGCTTCTACGTGCAGCGCTTTAACCCGCTCGAGCTTCGCCACCTGAAGTATATCGATATCGAGGGTAACCGTATGCTCACTTGGGAAGACGTTATCCAGAATGCGCAGGTGGAGCCGGGCATGCTCATGTCGGAAGTCGTTCCGGACTCTATCGAGAAGATGCTATTGCGTTCCCCGCTCATCCGCTCCGTAGAGGTCAAGAAGCATTTCCCGTCGTCGATGTCCATCTTGCTCGAGGAATCTAAGCCGGTGGCATCGTATTTCGAGAACGGGAAGGCGACCGTCTATTCCGAAAGGGGGCTCCCGCTACCGCTTTCGACATCGACTGCGCTGCGCCTCCCGATTGTGGAGCAGGGCTCTCTCGAGGATGTCCGCCCGATAAGCAGGTTCCTGTACGAAATGCAGAAACTTGACCCCAGGCAGTATTCGCTCGTTTCGCAGGTGGGCTGGTCCTCTGAGAAACTTGCCTTTGAAGTGTTTTTCCGCGATGTTGATTTTCATGTACTGTATCCTCAATCGGGATGGAACCGCGACATGTTCGCCCTCTACGACATGGTCAAGGCTGGATTCCCGCAGGATTTGCGCTGTGCAGGCGAAGTAGATCTCCGTTTTATTGGCTTTGCCTATGTAAGGAACTTTGATAAGAGGTGTGTCAATGGATGAACCCAAAAATGAAATAAGGAAAGAGGACTTGCTGTTCGGTCTGGACATCGGTGCCTCTAAAATCAATCTGTTCGTCGGCGTGGCGAATGGATCTTCCGTGCGCGTGCTCGAATGCGGGGATTTTCCGCTGAAGAACTCCGACGAGTTCGACACTGTTGTCGAGACTCTGAAGAAGGCTGCGCAGACGCTCGAATCGACCGCGGGCGTGGATGTCCACGATGTTTACGTGGGCATTGCCGGGAAGCACGTGTCCTCATTCAACTACAGGGGCCTCATTACGCTCCCGACCGGCGAAGTCCGTAGCCAGGATATCGAAACCGTGAAGGACCAGGCGAGCACCATTCCCGAGAACGCGGGTCAGATCATTCACGTGTTCCCGGGCGAGTACACGCTCGATGACCAGCCGGGCATCCGCAACCCGAAGGGCCTCAATGGCCGTCGCTTGGGCGTGGAAGTGCAGGTGGTTACCTCGAGGCTCAATGCCATCCAGAATCTTGACAAGTGCGTGCGCAGCGCGGGCCTCCACACGGTGGAATTCGTGCTCGAGCCTCTTGCCGCCGCATACGCGGTCCTTACTCCCGATGAAAAGGAACTGGGCGTTGCCCTGGTAGATATTGGCGCGGGTTCTGCCGATATCGCCGTGTTCGTCGGGGAATCGGTCCGCTACACAGCCTCGCTTGACCTCGCTGGCAACAAGATTACTAGTGATATCAGTAAGTGCCTCAAGGTGCCTATATCGCTCTCGAAGGCAGAAGAAATAAAGAAGAAGTACGGTACCTGCAAGTTGAACAACCTCCTCGAAGACGAGACATTCCCGGTTCCGGGCGTCGGCGATCGTGGCGACGTGCAGTGCTCCCGCGAACTCCTTGCTAAGGTGATTACTGCCCGCGTGGCAGAAATATTCAAGATTATTAAGGATAATCTCGAAACCCACAAGATTGACGGCCTCATCAACGGTGGCATCGTGCTTACCGGCGGTTGCTGTGCTCTCGAGGGCATCGACGAGATTGCCGAGAAGGTATTCAAGAAACCGGTCCGCATCGGTTACCCGAAGGGTACGAGCGGTATCCAGGAAGCGTTCCATAAGCCGTCCTATGCAACCGGCATCGGCCTCTTGCACTATGCTGCACGCCAGCAGAGCGCGAGCAAGAAGCACGATACGGGCGCACAGTTGACTGTTTCCGTAAAGAAGGGAATCCAATGGTTCAAGGACATGGTTCGCACGTATTTTTAACTAAAACAACAAACACTCAATCACAGGGAGAATAAACCATGAGTGAAATCACATCACACATCGAGATGGACGAATCCACCCTCAACAACGCAAAGGTGAAGGTGTTCGGCGTAGGTGGCGCCGGCGGAAACACTGTTAACCGCATGGTCGGCATGAAAATTGCCGGCGTGGAATACTACGCGGTGAATACCGATGCCAAGGCGCTCGAACTGAGCCTTGCCGATCACAAGATCCAGATTGGCAAGAAGCTCACGAAGGCTCTCGGTGCCGGCATGAAGCCCGAAGTTGGCCGCAAGGCTGCCGAAGAAAACGTTGAGGAAATCAAGGAAGCCATGAAGGGCGCCGACATGATTTTCATTACCGCTGGCATGGGCGGTGGTACCGGTACCGGTGCCGCTCCGGTCGTGGGTAATGTTGCTCGTGAAATGGGCATCCTCACGGTCGCCGTGGTCACCAAGCCGTTCAAGTTCGAAGGCAAGCGCCGTGGCACTCTCGCTTCTGAAGGTATTGCGAACCTCCGCAATTCCGTCGATACCATGATCGTTGTCGACAACGAGAAGCTGATGAACGTCGTGCAGAACACCGACAAGGCCCTCACTCTCGATGGCGCCTTCAAGCTCACTGACGAAATCCTCGGCAACGCCGTGCGCAGCATCTGCGACATTATGTTCCGTCATGGCCTCATCCATGTGGACTTTGCCGACATCAAGACTGTCATGACCAACGGTGGCTCCGCTCTCATGGGTACGGGCATCGCCGAAGGTGAAGGCCGTGGCGTTCGTGCAACGGACATGGCACTTTCTTCTCCGCTCCTCGAAGACATCAATGTGGATGGCGCTACCGGCGTTCTTGTGAACGTCTCTCATGGTGAAAGCTTCTCCATGCTCGAATACAACGAGGCCATGGAACACATCCACGAAGCGGTCAGCGACAAGAATGACCCGAACATCATCATGGGCGATATCTTGCTCCCGGAACTTGGCGACAAGGTGTGCATCACCATCATCGCTACCGGTTGCGGCGGCTCTACCATTGCTCCCGCTGCCCCCGCAGAGGCCGCAAAGCCCAGCACGCAGGACCTGGTGAACACCCTCGGTGCCGCCGCCGTGTTCCAGCAGCCCGCTGCCCCCGTGCAGCCCGCTCCGGTTCAGCAGGCTCCGGTTGCTCCGCAGCCGGTGAAGGCCACTCCGCGCCCGACGGCGTTCAACTTCGCCGCCATCGCTCACGGTACGGTTGCCATGCCCGCCATGGACAAGTCGCTCGGCTTTGCTGCCCCGACTTTCTCGGCGACTGCCCCGGCCGAAGAAGTGGTGCTCGGTACCCCGAACGCTTCTCTGCACGATACCCAGGAATTCTCCGAAATTGCCGATACCGACGACATGAACGGCGTTCATGAAGTTGCGGCAAAGCCGATGCCGATGGATGCCAACTCTCTCGAGACTCCGACCTATATGCGTCAGGAAGCTCTTGCGACTACCGTTGCATCCAAGACAGTGCAGGATGACCCCGGTTCCATCAAGAAGGCTAGCGGCGTCGATTACGACGTGCCCGCTTTCTTGCGCGGAAACGCCCTGAGCGACATCTTCTAAGATGCCTCTGAAAGGACTTCTAATAAGAAGATAACACACACAGGGTGTGCGTTTTGCGCACGTCCCCACAACACACAAGGGACTACCTGGGTCTCCCTGCCTGGGTAGTCCTTTTGCGTTTTTTTTATTATCTTACAAAACATGAGGAACTGTATTCACACCCTCGTTTTTGGCGTGCTCGCTTTTGCGGCTACGTGCTTTGCGTACCCGGCGCCTCCGCAGGCGGGCGAGACGGGCTATTTCCAGATAGGTACCGACTTCAACTTCGGGCTCAACGGCGGCCCGACGAATAAGGAGTTCGACGACGGGATTGCCGAGCTTTATGGGGGCAACTGGGAAGGCTTGCGGATTCCGCTTGAAAACGCACGTAGCTACGAGGAGCACCTGGAGCCGTTCTTCACGCTCAGTTTCCGTGCCGGCTACAAGAATTTCCACGTCCTTTTGGAAGCCCCGCTCCGCCGCGATATCGAGGCCTGGTACCAGGACGAACTTCACAAGAATTTCACGTACGACCCGAGCGAACTCGATATAAACGTTCCCATCAACGCCTACGCCGTGTGGGAAAACCCCATGGGCTACGTGCAGTTCGGGCGCTTTGCGCTTGACGACCTGAAGGTCTCGAAAAACGACATCCTGGTGGGGGGCGCTCCGTTCCATGACGGTTTGCATTGGAAGTTTTCTCCGGGTATGTTCCGTTATGACTTTTTGTTCAGTTCCCTAAACGCTTGGCTGTATGGCGATGTTGCCAGCGATGCCGAGGGTTGCCCGCCTGCAGGTTCCGAGGCTGCCGCGCAAAAATGCCCGCTGCCGAACAGGCAGGTCCCGAACCAGCGCAATCGCACGTATTCGGATAATATTAAGACATTCATGTTTCACCGTTTTGGCGTGGATGCGGGTAAGTTCTGGATATACGTGATGGAACAGAGCATGATTGGTGGCAAGGCTCCCGAGTTCCGCTCCATGAGCCCGTTCATCTATTGGCACGACAACTACGCCACGGGCTACACCTCCGCTGCGACATCAGTTGAACTGGGCTACAGGACGGCAAATGGCGCGAAGTTCTATGGGCAGATGAACATGGAAGACATCAATAGTCCCGTGGGCGAGGACGATGACTTTGGCACTAGCCGCTCGGTTATCAACTATCTGGTAGGCTATCGCCATGACCTTTCTACAGCCCGCTTTGGAAAGTTTACCTGGGGGGTCGACGTGGTGCGCACTGACCCTGTTTCGAACAATAGCAGGCTCCCGCTACTCAAGTACACGAGTCGTCGTAACTACCGGAGCAACTTCCGTGAGCAGTCTGAACCTGATTATGCTGACTCCTACTTCGTGGATTACCCGATAGGCTACCGCCGCGGTGCGGATGCACTCGATGTGTGGCTTGATTTCGGCTGGCAGTATGGCAAGCACTCGCTTGCGGTTACGCTCGCATGGCTTCGTCAGGGCGACAAGGAAATGTATACGGACTATGACGAGGCTCTCGAGGGCGGCGATGTGGCACCTTCTGGCGTGGAAGAGGCGCAGTACCTGATAGACGCTTTATACAAGATGAAGGTGAACGACTGGTTTGGATTTTACATAGGTGGTGGGTTCCGCAAGTACGAGAACCTCGCGCACGAGAAAGGCGACGACGGGTACGATGGCTGGATACGTTCCGGCGTGAAGTTTACGTTCAATCCGGTTGATACGAAGTTCTAGAGAGTGACAGGAGTTTGGAAACATGTTGCTGAGGAGTAAATTGCTGATGCCATCTCTTGCCGTGTCATCCTCGCGTAGGCGAGGATCCATACATCTCGTACTTGCACTTGTTCTATTGCTCCTCCTCGCGTGTGGCGATGACACTACCGAAGTTGTCACGCAAACCGTCCCGAACTACATAGATATTGTAGCCGAGGAATCCGACCTCCCCGAATGCACCGAAGATAACGAGGGCGAACAGGTCCTCGTGAAGGGCGAAAACACCGCCCGCACGTGCGTCGATGGCGAATGGACTGCTGCATTTACCCCGGGCCGGGACACGGTCTACCTGAAGAGCAAGGACATTTCGTGCTACACGGCGGAACTGTCCGACAAGCAGGGCGTGAAGGTTATTTGCGACGGTGACAGCGTGGGCGTGCTCCTCAATGGCGGTACGGGTGCTCAGGGCGATAAGGGCGATGCCGGTACCGGATGTTCGCTGGTGCAGCTCGATAGTGTTACGGTACGCCTGTTCTGCGGGAACGACTCGACAACGGTTCATTTGGAAGCGAAAACGGATACTAGCCTTAATATTGATGCCGAAAGGATTCCTGTTACGCTTGATTCCTTGACGGGAATCGTGCAAAAGGGCCCCTTCCTGAAGGGCGGTACGGTTACTTTGTACGAACTTCATGATGGCAGTACCTTGGAAAAGACTGGCAAATTCTATTTGACGGAGATTCTAGATGATAACGGCAACTACAAGTTCCCGAAGATGGAACTGGCGAGCCAATATGCGTTAATCAGTGCGAAGGGCTATTACCTTAACGAGGTTACTGGCGAAAAGTCAAGTGAACCGGTAGAATTGAATGCCTTGGTAAACCTCCTTGAACGTAAAACTGTAAACATAAATGTGCTTACTCATCTGGAAGTTGATCGTGTAAAATACCTTGTAGTGCGTAAAGGGACTCTATTTAGTCAGGCGAAAAAACAAGCTCGATCAGAAATCTTAAAGGAAATTCGTGTAGGCGAAAGCGATGTTGGTAATTTTGAAACATTAGATGTCTTTGCGAAGATAGATGATGGTTCTACGGCGTTGTTGGCGCAGTCTGTCTTATTGCTGATTAATTCTGCCGAAAAGGATCTTTCGGAATCGCTGCAGAAAATTATTAATGACGTGAATAATGGAACCGAATTGGGGGCGACATTTTGGGCATATGCTGCAGATGGCGCTGCCGATGCCGATCTTGCAGGGCAATTTGATACTATTCGCAAGAATCTAGAAAAGTGGAAAAACTCAAAAACAGTATTGGATTTTGAAAAGTTGTTAAGGGATTTTTGGCATCAGGAACTTGGTGTAGGCGCGTGTTCTGCCACGCGTGAGGGGGAAGTTATTGCTGTTAGTAATGAAAATAGTGCTAAATTCGGTACAACTTTCCGCTATATATGTAAGAAAGGCTCGTGGAGAGAGGCCCTTGACATAGAGAAGGATACTTATGGGGTTCCCTGTACTCCGGAACATCAGTCCGAATATATGCAGGGACTTGTGACCCAATCGAATTGGTATTGGTGTTCTGAAGGAGCATGGGGCATGAATTGGACGTGGGGTGTACCTAAGGAAAATTACTTGAACCCCAAAATTAACTATGAGACCATAATTGATGAACGGGATCAAAAAGTTTATAGGATTGTGAAAATAGGCAGTCAGGTATGGATGGCTGAAAATTTAAACTATTCTGATAGTGTAAAAACGCCTAGTTTAGAAGGAAATACGCTGTGTTACGATAGTATTGCGGCAAACTGTGATTTGACGGGACGTCTATATAATGGGAATGTTGCGAATGAAGTTTGCCCTAATGGTTGGCATTTGCCCGATACAACGGAATGGAATGTCTTGTTTGATGCTATTGGCGGTAAGGCTACTGCGGGTAGAGTGCTTAAATCTATAGGAGATTGGGGAAGTATGAATCGTATTTCTTATAACGGTATAGATAGTGTTGGTTTTGCGGTATTACGATACGGGGCAACTTTTGGGAGTGCGACCAAGTATACTGGCGAAGATGAATCCTTGTTAGGTGGCACTCATTATATAGTGTTTTCATCGACAGATAAGGTGTCCTTGAATGTGGCTTCTAAACAAAGGCTTTTTTCTGTACGCTGTGTTCAAGATTAGGATTGTGTTATGAAAATAAATAAGATAATCACAGCGTGTTTTTTTCTCATAGCCTGTAGCGATGAAACAACAGAAATCATTTCGCAAACGAATCGAGATGATATAGAAATTTTTGCAGCGGAAGCGGACCTCCCCGAATGTGGCAAGGATAACGAGGGCGAACAGGCCTTTGTAAAGGCCGAAATATACGCCCGTGTTTGTGTTGACAAAAAATGGACGTCAATGCTGTCAACTGGCAAAGATACGGTTTATTTGAAAAAAGAAAATGCTGCGTGCCATACGGAGGAGCTCGCTGACAAGCAGGGCGTAAAAATTGTTTGTGGTGGCGATAGTCTTGGCGTTCTGCTCAATGTTGAAACGGGGCTTAAGGGAGCAATGGGTGATGCAGGGGCTGATTGCTCGCTGAAAAGGATTGATAGTGCAACCGTCCGCTTGTATTGCGGTGGGGATTCGACGACGTTACAATTGGATGTCCCTCCTGATGCTGAATGCGGAAAGGCTCCTGTTTCACTTGATTCGTTGGTGGGTTATGTTCAGAAGGGCCCCTTTGTAAAGGGTGCAGAAGTATCTCTGTATGAACTTGTTGACGGGTGCTCGTTGGAAAAGACGGGTAAAGTCTATCAGGGCGAAATCCTAGATGATAAAGGCCTCTATAAAATTCCGAAGGTAAAGCTTTCTTGCCAATACGCTGTTGTCAAGGCAAAAGGCTATTACCGTAATGAGGTTACAGGAAAAAAATCAGAGGAACCGATTGAACTTAGCGCACTTGTGGATGTGCAGTCGCAAAAGAACGTGAATTTGAATGTGCTGACTCATTTGGAATATGAGCGTGTGAGGGGTCTTGTTGCTGAAGATGGATGCTCTCTGCAAAATGCTATGGACAAGGCTCACAGGGAAATTATGGGAGCGTTTCAGGTTAACGCGGATAAGGCTCCGGGAAATATGAACATCTTCGGAGATGCGGAAGACGACGCCTCCTTGCTTGCGATAAGCGTCCTCTTGCGGAATAATCAAAAGGAATCTGAATTTGTTGATTTCTTGAAAGACGTCATCTTGTGGATTGGGGCGGATGGAGTATGGAGGAATAATGCGGACAAGGCATATGTTGTCGACTGGGGGCTCTTGGCGGACGCCAGTGGTGAACTGCCGGGAATCCGTAAAAATATTGAAGAAGTCTCGGCCACTGTGCCTGCATTTGAAAACTACTTGCGCCGATTTGTTGGTGTAGAAAGCGGATTAGGTGTGTGTGGGAGCGATTCTGTGCCTAAAGGCATGGTAAGGAATGTGACAAACAGGTACTCGGACTTTTATGCAACTTCGTATACGGATACTGTGAAAAGTAATGTTCGCTTTATTTGCGCGAATTCAGATGGCGTTGGTTGGCGTGTTGCGACAGATGTAGAAAAGGACACGATGGGCACGGATTTTAAGAATACCAAGGATGGAACATTCCTTAAGGGCTTGATGACAGGGAAACGCCTTGTGTGGGATGCCGATACGCTTAGGTACGAAACTGTATCAGAAATGGAATGGAATAGGGCCTGTGTGAGTTATTTGCGCGATACCAGCATGATTCTTGAAGGTCAATATTCCTACTACAAGTGTACCGATAAGGGCTGGGAGTACGATTTTGACCATTTAAATTATGGAACGCTGGTTGATTTGCGTGATGGAAAAACATACAAGACTATTGGAATAAAAACACAGATGTGGATGGCGGAAAATCTTGATTTTGAGTATATAGTAGAAGATTCTGTATATAGTTCCCTTCATAACGAAAAATGTGATACATGCGGGCGCTATTATACATGGGGGGCCGTGATGGATAGTGCTGGCATATACACGCCAAGTGCAAAGGGGTGTGGGTTATCATCCCGCGATTGCCGAAGTATTCTAAAGCCCCCTGTTCGTGGAATTTGCCCTGAAGGTTGGCATGTGCCAACAATGAATGAATGGTATGGACTGATCTATGCTGCAGATAAGGATTTCTATGCGTTACAGTCAAAAGGCTATAAATGGTGGGCATCGGCAACGGACAAGTTTGGTTTTTCGCTGGTCCCTGCAGGAATTATGGATCCTCCTGATCTCAGTGGCGAATTGGGCATTACTTGTGATATTTGGGCGGTTGATTTAGTTAATGATCCAAGAGGATTCTCTTTTTTATGGTTCAGAGAAGATAGGATGGAGCAACGTCATGATAGTCAAACGTTGTCCTTCCCCGTTCGCTGCGTTAAGGACTAGCACAAAGAGGTTTATGCGATGAGAAACAAGTCTAAGTCAACGTTGTCATCCCATACTTTGTCATCCTCGCGTAGGCGAGGATCCATACATCTCGTACTTGCACTTGTTCTATTTCTCCTCCTCGCGTGCGGCGATGACACTACTACCGAAGTTATCACGCAATCCGGTCCGAACCATATCAAAATTGTTGAAGAAGCATCAAAACTCCCCGAATGTACCGAGGATAACGAGGGAATTCAAATTATCGTAAAAGGGGAGCCGGTTGCGCGTGTATGTGCTGATGGCGAATGGTCTGGTGAAGCAGTACCTGCAAATGATTCGCTTTATCTAAAGAGTGAAAATTTTACATGCCAAGCGAAGCAATTGTCGGATAACCTTGGGTACAAGATTGTCTGTGATGGCGATAGTGTTGGTGTGCTACTCCATGGCGATGAGGGCGAGAAGGGCGATAAGGGTAATGCTGGTGGCGGCTGTTCCTTGGAAAAATTGGATGGTAATTCGGTGCGCTTGTTCTGTGGTGCTGATTCCACGACTGTTTACTTGGGTGAACCTATTGACACGTCTGCCGTGGTAATAGACTCCGCTAAAAAAACTGTATCGTTCGATCTTTTTACAGGTTTTGCGCAGAAGGGCCCGTTCTTGAAAACGTCTAAAGTGGCCGTGTTCGAACTAGCCGATGGGCGGACGCTGAAAAAAACGCAGAAAGCCTATTTGGGTGAATTTATAGAGGACGGCCGTTATAAGCTTACCCAAATTGAGCTTGCAAGCCAGTATGCAATGCTTGAAGTCGATGGTCGCTACCTAGATGAGACTGATGGGAAGGAATCTACTGCTGCGGTCAACTTGCGAGCGATTGTTGACTTATCCGGAAGTGCCTCGGCTAATGTGAACGTACTAACGCATCTAGAATTAGACCGCGTGATTCAGCTTGTGTCTCGTGATAGGATGGCGTTTAAGCAGGCGAAAAAACAGGCTCAGTCAGAGGTTTTTGCACAGTTCTATATAGATGCGAAAGATTTTGATGCCTCTGAAAATCTGGATATACTTGGCGAACGCGATGAGGATGCCGCCTTGCTCGCTGTTTCTATTTTGTTGCATGGTGGGGATTTTGTAATTACCGATTCGACAAAGGCGGCTATGGCCGATTGGGCTATGGAGCAGGATTTGCGAGCAGTCCGCAAAAACGTGGAAAAATGGAATAAAGACGGGAAAATTGGAAATTTTGAAAAGTATATCGAAAACTTTATTGCAAATGTCATTTCTCTAGAATCTTGTAACGCCGATAATGAAGATGTCTTGCAAACGGTCAATAATAAGTGGAGTCGGCACAAGGGCAGAAGTTTTATATGTCACGAGGGTACACTCGGTATTGTGTCTAGAAATACGTTTTTCAATCCTCAGATAGATTACGGCTGGATGGTCGATTTGCGAGACCGCCATGCATATAGGACAGTAAAAATAGGTGGCCAGACTTGGCTGGCGGAAAATCTGAATTACGAATATAAAATAAGCATTGGGGACAGCCTTGTAACGTATGGTAACGGCTGTGGTGCTGATAATTGTGAAGTGTATGGTCGTTACTATATCTATTCGGCTGCTATGGATAGCGCGGCGCTGTTCTCGGAGAACGGTAGGGGGTGTGGGTTCCAAGCGGACTGTGCGCCAATTTCCCCTGTTCCCGGTGTATGCCCGGAAGGCTGGCATTTGCCCGATACTACAGAATGCCGGACACTGATGAATGCTGTGGGAGGTGACTCAATAGCAGGTAGATACCTTAAGTCGCAGGATCTTTGGGTAGATAAGGAAGATGGCTCCAGCGGTAATGGGGTAGATAGTGTAGGCTTTTCTGTGCTGCCTAATGGATATGCTGGATTTCATAAAGTAAATGGCCTCCTTGATATAGGTGTCATTCGTTATAAAGATACAACAACGACATTTATGACTACAATTCGCCGTGTAGAGACAACAAATACAGATGTGTTTCTTCTGGTCATGACTGCAAATGTGGATGCCGCCCGTTTGGTTGGGAGTGGTGGTATCCTGACTGGTCAATCCGTCCGCTGCATCAAGGACTAAATTCGGGTTTTCCTTGTCATTGCGAGGCCCTTTTAAGGGTCGTGGCAATCTCTAGCAGGCATATTTATATATATTATCACTGACATAGCCCCTTGCTTCACGGCGAGGGGCGCATAGAAATTTGAGTTATTGCTCTTATTCTCACGACTGAAATCTGGTAAATTTCAAAAAACTAGCGAGAATAAGGCAGACGCTCACGCACCCTGTGCGTGGGTCGTTTGTGCTTATGCTAGTATAGGTTTACCAGAACCTCAGTCGTGGTAAGTGCATTCGATTCCACGCCTTTTTTGTGAATTGAATGCACCAGTATAAGGGCTAGCAAATGAGGCCCTTATGTTTGAGCAGACTTTTAACAATATCGATGACATCCTCTGGAAAGAGGGTGGTTGCAGCAACGAACTGGATTACGTGGA
>JAGAAW010000160.1 GCA_017615055.1 Fibrobacter sp. | reverse complement strand
CTTCGAACTTGGAGAGTTCGGTGGTGGTCTTACCGACGGTCTGGAAAATCAGGGTGATGGAGCCTTCAGTCGTGTCGGCATCAGCGATGGTGAGGGGCACGCGTTCGCCGTTGTCCTTGTTCGTCTGGAGGATGATGAACTGGCCGGCCTTACGCTCTTGAGCGATCAGCGGGGCCTCGACGCGGAATTGGAATACCGCAGGAGATAACTGTTTTTTAAAGAGAATTTTTGCCATAGTGGCACAAATTTAAATAAATGGGCCGCCGCCCCAAAGCGAAACTTTTGTAAAAACACGCTCCAAAAAGGCACTGAAGGCCCCAGATCGGGGGTGCGAAGGCCGCACGGGCTCCGTTGTATATTTTTTGAAATGTTTTCGGAAGGTTAAGCCCAGCTAGGCCTGCTGCAGGAACTGGAGGATGCGGTCTTTGTATTCCTTGATTTCGTCGAAGGCGGCGTGGCCGTAGCCCTCGAAAATCTCGTACTCGCAGGGGACATTCGCGGCCCTAAGTTTTTCCACGATCTTGTCGGAGGCGACAGGCAGAACGACGCGGTCTTCGCTTGCGGCAAGCACGAGCACCGGGCACTTGATGCTTGCAAGCATGTCGCCGGTATCCACGTTATCGCACTCGCGAGCGAATATGGCAAAGCGGTCCATTTCTTCCGGGGTCACGTCCTTGTACATGGCACGGAGTGCGCGGCTATAGCGTTCGGCAAACTTCGGCGTAAAGCAGTCGCGGATGAAGGCTTCGACGAGGCCTTCGCGGTCATGCGCGCGGGAAAAACTCGCCCACTCCCCAATAACCTTCAGTTGCTCCGGTTCGGGCTTCGAGGTAGAGCAACCGAGCACGAGTTTCCATACGAGTTCCGGGTGGGTCGCCGCAATATGCTGGGCCACCATACCGCCCTGCGAAACGCCGTAGAGAGCGACATCCTTCAGGCCGAGAGCCTGCATGGCAAGCACCTGGTCGCGGGCCATCTCCTCGAGGGAGTAACCCGGGTCCACGTCCTTGCGACGGTCAAAGAAGTAGAGCGTATAGCCCTCGGTGAACATCTTGTAGGGCACCTGCAAGGAGGCTGCGGATTTCATCACGCTCTTGATGGCAAGCCCGGGAATAATCACGAGGGCGCGCGGGCCGTTGCCGAACTTCGCGTATTCCATCTCGAATTCGGCGGTGCGGACGCATTGTACAAGATCTTCGCTCATAGGGTCCCTATTCTCAGCTAGAATTCTAGTCTTGGCAGGTGGCCTTGGCCGCGCTGTAAGCCGTTTCCATATAGACTTCCGTCGATTTCTGGTAAAGGACCTTGGTGCTCGTTCCGCCGGTGATATTGACGCCGGAGGTAGTGAGTTCAATCTTGCCATCGTCATTGATTGAATACTGGTATTCCACCGGGTCGCCGAAGTCGTCGTTCTTGGTAAAGTGCCAGGTCGTAATGTCCGTCTTGACCATGGCTTCGCACTGGTCCTCATCACCCGCAGAAGAAGACGAAGAGAGAATTTCCTCGGCCTCGTAATCCTTCAGGCAACGGATTTGGAACAAACTAGACTTTTGATTGCTCCAGTTTTCAAAGTTTTCCATATAATCGTTGTCGTAATAAGCCTGGCTCACAACAATAGTCGAATCTGAATCTTCTGTCGTACTCCAGAAAATAGATTTCGGAGTACTAAGGTCCGAAGGAATAATGGCAAAACCAAATTCGTCGGATCCGTTACATTCTCGGTTCCAGCAAACCCAGGAATTGCTTGATTTTAAACGGTACGCAGCATTGTCTCTACCACCAGCAGCTTCATATAATTCATTGAACTCCTCGATGGAAGGGATGTGCCATCCGCCGGGGCACGCCCCGCGGTGCTGTCCGCTCACATTGCAGCGCTCACCCATGCCGCAACCACCCTGATTGAGACTATCCATTGCGGCAGCCCATGTATAGGAGCGGGCAAAAGCCTCCGCCACATAACGAATGCAATAGTTTTCTCTCGAATCACAAGCGCGAATACAGGAATCACTTTCAGTGCAATGACGCTTGTTCACCCATTTGAACGTTCGGTCGTCAACCTTATCCTCCGGAAGGGGAATATCATAATTCAAATTCTCCGCCATCCAGACACGATTACCCATCTTGACTGTCCTATAGACCTGGTTATCGCGAAGATCCTGAATGCAGCCATAGTCAATCTCCTCGTTCATATAGCTCCAGACCGGCTTGGAATGCCCGTCACAAGAAATTTCGACGGCATCCAAGACCTTAACGGAAGAAGAGGATTCGCCGAGGGTTTTGGCACTGGAAGAACTTTCGTCAACTTGCGCACTTGAAGAGCTCAAGTCCTTCGCATCGGAAGAGCCCGGCGTTTCGCTCGACGTTTCTGTAGAGGAAAGTGCATCATCTGCAGAGGATTCCCGAGACAAAAAGTCTGCGTTAGAAGAACTCGAATCGTCGCCGCAAGCGGAAAGTGCAACGACAATGGAAACGGAAACAGCCACAAGTGCTGCGTGAACATAATTTTTTCTCATAATTACCCCAATAAAGTAGTGAATAAAATATAAATCACTGTCATGAATATAAAAAATAATCCCCGGAATTTGGGTTCCGGGGATAAAGTATTTCTGGTTTGGCAGGGAGATCCCCGTGCAAGCACGGGCGCAACTCTCGCCTTGCTAGGCTTTTACCGTCGTGAAGGCGAACGCTTCGCCGTCGGCGTCGTTGGCTTCGAGGCCATCGGCGGCAGCAGCCCACTTGATGGAGACTGCTTGAGTCTCCCCAGCAATGTAGGCTTCGTTTTCGGCCACAGCCTGCTTGAAGACTTCGCTTGCAGAGAACAAGGTCACTTCGATCTTGTCGGTGATGGCGTAGTCCTGATCCTTGCGGCGATTCTGGATGCGGTTCACGAGTTCGCGGGCCACACAGGCACGGCGCAGGTCATCGGTAATCTTGAGGTCCAAAGCCACGGTGAAATGCTGGTTCGCTTCCACAGCGAGGCCTTCCGGCACGATGCGGCTGAGCATCAAGCAGTCTGCACCGACTTCACCGAAGTCGAACTTGATGGCTTCACCACCCTGCAGAGCCTTGATTTCGTCAACCGTGAGG
>JAGAAW010000159.1 GCA_017615055.1 Fibrobacter sp. | reverse complement strand
TCCATGTCGTTCTTGAAGAACAGATCGGCGGCGGCCTTGGCCTTGTTTTCGGCCTGGCGAGTCTCGTTGAAGTGCACGAGGGCGTCGAGGGAGCCTTCCATGCGGTAATGGCATTCCTGGTCGGCGAACATGGTGCCGAGCGAGAGGGCTGCGCCCATGGCGACGAGCACTTCGGAATGTTCCGGCACGATAGCCTGTTCGTCGGAGATGCCCAGGCGTTCCTTGAAGGCGCGAACGAGTGTCGGGTTAAACGTCAAGGGACCACCCTCAAAAATCACGGGCGGCTTGATTTCCATGCCCTGGGCAAGGCCACCGATGGTCTGCTTGGCGATGGCGTGGAAGCTCGAAAGGGCGATATCTTCATTGGCCACACCGTTGTTGAGCATCGGCTGGATGTCCGTCTTTGCGAACACGCCGCAACGGCCCGAAATCTCGTAGACCTTCTGGCCGCGCTTGGCAAAGCCTTCGAAGGCCTCGGTCTTGATGCGGAGGAGTTCCGCCACCTGGTCGATAAATGCACCGGTACCGCCCGCGCACACGCCGTTCATGCGCATGTCGCTGGCAATGAGCTTGCCGGTAGTCTTGTCCTTTTCGAAGAACACGACCTTTGCATCCTGGCCGCCAAGTTCGATGGCCACCCGGGATTCGGGGTAGGTGGCACGCACGGCGAGGGCGTTCGCGACCACCTCCTGCACGAAGAAGGCGTGCGTGGCGTCGGCGAAGGGCTGGCCGCCGCTCCCGCAGAAGGCGACCCTGAAATTCTTGTCCGGGAAGAGCCCGTGGGCCTCCCGCAGCACCTCGTAGACCTTTTTCGCCTGCATGGCGTTGTGGCGCTGGTATGTGTAATGCAAAAGCTTGGAGGTTTCGGGATCGACGACCGCAATCTTCACGGTGGTGGAACCTACGTCCACGCCGACCCATAAATCGTTCTTCAAATTGCTCATAGTGGGCTCAAATTTAGTAAAATGGTATACATTATATAAGGTTTTTGCCTTGTAAATGCGATAAAAAGCGCGAAAAAGGGGACTGATGATAGGGGCCCCGCTTTTACTATATTTTTTGCCGAGAACCAGTTGCCTAACCTATGAACTACCTAGCGCTTGATTACGGAGAACACCGCGTCGGGGTCGCATTCGCCGATTCCGAACTGCGTATGGCTTTTTCCCGCGAAACTATTGACCAGAAGACGACTAATTTGTTCGTAAGGCTCGATGAACTCGTGAAGGTAAACAAGATCGACGCGTTCGTGGTGGGGATGCCGTACCACCCCGATGGCCGTACCGACGGCAAGAACGTGGTGGTGGAGAAGTTTGTCGAGGACTTGAAACTGCGTTTTCCGGGCTTGCCTGTATACACGCAGGACGAATCGTACTCCAGCGTGCAGGCCCAGGAAAAGACCTCTTACTTCAGCAAGAAGAAAAAGCAAAAAAATAAGGCGGTAATTGATCAATTAGCCGCCGCGATAATTCTCCAGAGATGGTTAGACGAGAACGGTTAGGAGTTACCCTTCTTGTTCTTTTGCGTCTGTTCCAGGTAGGCCATGTATTTCTTCTTGTCTGCAGCCTTCTGGATAGGCGAGAGCGTCTTTTCGTAGTTCTTGTACAGTTCTGCCCAGAATTCAGACGGATCCTTGTAGAGAACCTTGAGGACGTTGTAGAGATCGAAACTGATAGGGGTCTTTTCGCCCTTTTCCCACTTGCCAATGGTAATGCGGGTAACGCCAGAATGGAAACTAAGGTATTCTTGAGTAAGGTTGAGTTCGTCTCTTCTGGCTTTAATGATTTTAGATAATTCTAGGTCAAAGGCCTTTTCTTCATCGTTTTTCAACTTCATGATAACGATTTTAAGAAAATTTAACAGGGAACCGTGAAAACATAAAATGGCATGTTGTAAGCATATGTTTACTAAAACTACACTTTCTCGTATACACAAAGTTACAAAAATTGTAAAACATGGGCAAGTGTTTTGCGAAAAAAGACAAATTTACGTGTGCTGAAAAGTTTCATTCCGCTTTTTTTCTATTTTCCACCCCAAAAACAGGAGATTTTATGTCTATACAAGTGATGGTTAATGGTATTCCGGGCAATATGGGCCGCATTGTGGCCGAAACTTGCGTGGCCCGCGGCTTGGAACTGGTCCCGTATTCCCTGACGGGCGAGATTATCGTGGAAAACGAGTCCGTAGTGGCGGGGAAGACCATCCAGCTCTTGAAGCCGAGTAACCGCGAAGAACGCATTGGCGAAGTGCTCGCGAAGTACCCGAACGTCATCTGCATCGACTATACGCACCCGACGGCCGTGAACGACAACGCCGCCTTCTACGTGAAGCACAAGATCCCTTTCGTGATGGGCACTACCGGCGGTGACCGCGATGCGCTTGCCCGCCTTGTTGCCGAGGCGAACCACCCGAGCGTGATTGCCCCGAACATGGCGAAACAGATTGTCGCTTTCCAGAGCATGATCGAGTTCCTTGCGAACGAGTTTCCGTCTGCGTTCGACGGCTACAAGCTTTCTGTGGTCGAGAGCCACCAGAAGACCAAGGCCGACACGAGCGGTACGGCCCGTGCGGTCGTGGGTACCTTCCAGAAGATGGGCTTTGCGTATACACCGGACGATATCGAGAAGGTTCGCGACGAGAAGGAACAGATGGAACGCATGCACGTGCCCGAGGAATACCTCGGCGGTCACGCCTTCCACACCTACAGCCTCGACAGTGCCGACGGCACCGTTCATTTCGAGTTCCAGCACAACGTGTGCGGCCGCAAGATTTACGCCGAAGGCACCGTGGATGCCGTGAACTTCCTCGCCGAGCAGATTGCTGCCGGTACTGCGAAACCCTTCAACATGATGGACGTGCTGCGCTCCGGAAAGATGAGGTAAATGCGCTCGTATATCCTCCGACGCCTGCTGCTTATGGTCCCGACGCTCATCGGGATCTCGCTGGTGTGTTTTATACTCATCCAGCTTTTGCCGGGTGGCCCCGTGGAGGAAATGATTTCGCGCGCGCAGCAGGCCGCCGCCATGAAGGGCGGGGTAGATGCCTCGAAGGCGCTCTCGCCCGACCAGATAGCACAAATCCAGGCGTACTTCGGCTTTGACCAGCCCGCCTGGAAGCGCTATCTGACCTGGCTCTGGAACGTGCTGCATCTGGATCTTGGTTCAAGCTACACTTACGGCCTCCCGGTATGGGACGTCATCGTGAGCCGTTTCCCGATATCGCTTTTCTTCGGGATAACCTCGTTCTTCTTGAGTTATCTTGTATGTATTCCCCTCGGGCTCTGGAAGGCGGTGCACCACGGAAGCAAGCTTGATTCACTCAGTTCGGGCGTGATTTTCTCAGGCTACGTGATGCCGGGGTATGCACTCGGTATCCTCCTGATTATCTTCCTTGCGGGCGGCTCGTACCTCGACATTTTCCCGCTGGGTGGCCTTACGAGCGATGACTTCGAGGATTTCAGCTTCTTCGGGAAGGTCCTGGACTTGGGGCACCATCTGGTGCTGCCTATCTTCTGCTACATGATTAGCGAATTTGCGTTCCTGACCTTCCTCATGAAGAACTCCGCGCTTGAGGAACTCGGGAAGGACTACATGCGAACGGCGTTAGCGAAGGGCATGAGTTTTAGACAGGCGCTGGTGCGCCATGCGCTCCGTAACGCGCTTATCCCGATAGCCACGCGCCTTTCCGAAATCTGTACGCTGATGTTTGCGGGGGCACTCCTTATCGAGAAGGTCTTCGATATCGACGGCATGGGCCTCCTGTACTACAATTCCATGGTGAACCGCGACTACAATGTGGTTATGGGTATTATCTTCCTGAGCAGCCTTATGGCCATGGTGGGCCGCCTCTTCAGCGATATCCTGTACACGCTCGTGGATCCGCGCATTAAATTCTCCTGATTTACTATATGGCACTCCTACGGAGTGTATATAGTTCGGCTTGGCCATGCCAAAGCATAAATGCTTTGTCGCGTCGCTCGCCTTTTACTATATTCACTAACATGAGTAACGAATCCTTGCAAATTTCTCCTGTTATCCAGTCTTACCTGAAGTCCCGCGGCTATGCCGATTATCAAGTGTCCTCTATTGCCGGTGCCGGTTCGGGCCGTCAGTATTTCCGCATTTCCGAAGGGTCCAAGTCCTGCGTGTTGCAGGTCTGCGCCGAGGTGAACGACGATTTTAGGCACTTTGTGGACTATTCCAAGACCTTCCGCGATTTCGGACTTCCGGTGACGCAGGTCTACGCTGTCGACGAAACGGCATGCCAGGTGCTGCAGGAAGATTTGGGCAAGCGCAATTTGCTCGATGAAGTTTCTCCGGTAAGTCCGGGCGTGCGTTCGGGCAACGAGAGGATTCTCTACCCGACGGTCATCGATGCGCTTGTCAAGTGGCAAGATGCCAGCCAGGCCATTTTCAGTTCGCATACGGAACTTTGGATCCGTCGCTTTGATTTTGCCGCCCTCAAGTGGGAAACGGATTACTTTACGGAAAATTATTTGATGGGACACTGCGGCCTGACGGAAATTCCGCAGGGTGTCAAGAATTTCTTCTCGCTCTTGGCCGTGGCAGTGGACGCCCAGCCCAAGTTGCTGATGCACCGCGACTTCCAGAGTCAGAACATCATGGTCCGTCCGAATTCCGAAATTGCCTTTGTCGATTTCCAGGGCGCCCGCCGTGGTTCTGCATTCTACGATATCGCAAGCCTCCTGTGGGACCCGTACGTGTGCCTGCCGGTTGAAATGATCAAGGACTTCTTCGAATACTGGCGCATGCACAACAAACGCGTGCAGGCCTATACCAAGGAAGATGCCTGGGATAGCTTTATTCAGGCCAGCTTGCAGCGCTTGATGCAGGCGCTTGGTGCCTACTGCTTCCTCAGCAAGGTGAAGGGTATCCAGAAATTCGAACAGTACATTGAACCGGGAAGGCGCCAGTTGAGGGCTCTGTTTGCGGAGTTCAAACTGATTGTCAAGGCGACCGAGCCCGATGCGATCGAGTTTATCGAGAATACGCTGAAGTAACCGGACCGACTTGTTTTTGGAATGGAGTAGCAAGTGGAAGGATTGATTCCGGTCTATACGAAATTCTATAACGAACCTACTGCTTTTGCGAAGGCGCTCGGCTTTGCATACGATGCGCTGGTCCATTCGGGCGTGGCGTTCGATGCAAACGACGCCTGGAAAACGCTTGCAGAACGCGTGAAGCAGGGGATCTACATGGGCGATGGACTGCTGTTGCCCCATACGCGCATTGCAGGTCTTGAACGCCCGCTGATGGCATTTTGCGTTTGCCCTGCTGGCTTTACGGATGTCGAAATCCGTGGTGGCGAAAAGGCGCAGTTCATGTGCGTGTTGCTTTCTCCGGCGGAATCAGCGATGGCGCATACCCAGGCGATTGCGGGGATGGCGAAGCTCATTCTGGACTCGGAATGGAAGGCGCGAGCGCTTGCCGTAGCCGACGATGCTGCGGTAAAACAGCTTTTTATTTAACCAAAGTAATATGTCAAAACCAAAAATCTTTGGTTTTGTTGATTACCGGATGTTGAAAAAGCCTTTGATTCTTCCCAAAAGGTCGTACAGCTTGCCGCTTTTTTGTAGCACCTGTTGTGCTTTGGCTTTAATGATGCGAATCGTTGTTTGCTGTGGCACTTCCAGTTTTTGCATCGGATCTCCGATAATCGATTCTCCATAGAACCAATCGTAAAGGTCTTCCTTGTGACTGTACTGGTTCCTTTTCACCCTTTCGTTTACCCATTCCCGGAACGATTCGCCAATGAATTTGTGCTCAAAGGCGTAGTACATGAAACCGTCCATTTGGTCGCTTCCACTGGTTTTGGATGAACCGATACTTACAAAACCGCCGTTAATCGTGTTAAAGATATGCTCGCTTCCAACAGAGGCGCTATTGGCGTTGCCGTAGAAATCATAGCAGGTAAGTGGACCACAGCAGGCAAAGTGGAAGAATCTCGGAGACACGCACATGTTTCTTTCCACTCGTGTTATATCCAGCCCGTTTCCAAGGCCAGTCTGGCCTCCGTGCCCACCGTAAAGAGCCCAATCATACTTGTCTGATTTTATGTTGTCTAGATATTCCTGCCCGTCAGCGATGGACTTATCAAGGGAGTCTGGGGAATAAAGAAGACTCAAGCCATCAACAAATTTCTGGTCGAGAGGATTGTTTAGGCCTCCTTCCTCAGTGAGGAACATGGCACTACGCGTAGCTTTCTTGAACAAACCGAGATAGTAGTTGTGGATTTTCTCGAAATAGTTCAATAAAAGTGTTTTGGGGTTACCGTAGAAACCTGCCGTGTTGGGATCAATTCGAGAAACCCATATTTCAAAGGAATCAGAAACTGCGCCACTTCTAGAATAGTGCCCGTCAAAAACTCCATTGGATTTTCCAGAAATCCAAAGGTGCTTTACGTCTTCTTCGGGGAGCGAATCTATCATGAAAATATTTCCGTAATAGGTTTGGTTGAGACCGCGCGTGCTCTTGTCATTTTGACGCCAAACGGAATCAGGGATTGGCGTATAGGAGATATCATTCCCGCATTTCCATTTTAGTGTAAGATAAGCGGCGCCATATTCCTCTGCATAGTTTAGTTTGAATTTGTAGAGGCTGTCTTTCTTGAATTGAAAAGCGCTGTAATATGGAATGTCCCAGTTGTTGAACCATGCGTCAATGAGCAGGGAATCGTTGATCCAAAGGCGCCTGTCGTTGTCTGTGGTAAGTTGCAGGGAACAAAGTGCGGTGACAGGAGATTTGAGGTATCCGGAATATGCGATTGAAAAACTATCCGCCGGTACTTTCCCCGGTATCGG
>JAGAAW010000158.1 GCA_017615055.1 Fibrobacter sp. | reverse complement strand
TATGGCCAACATCCATACCGTCGGCGAACTTGTGCGCAACAAGGAAAACGATATGCTCAAATACAAGAACTTCGGAAGGAAGTCCTTGGTGGAACTTAACGAGGTATTGACCTCCATGGGCCTTTCTTTTGGCATGGACGTCGATGACTACTTGAAGGATTAACAATGAGACACGGTGTAAAGAACAAGAAACTGGGCGTGAACGCCCAACACAAGCGTGCCATCCTCCGCGCCCTTGCTACCTCCATTATCGGTAAGGGTATGGAAGCCGAACAGTCTGCCCGCTACGTGCGCACTACGCTCCACAAGGCCAAGATTGTCCGCTCCAACGTGGACCGCATGATTACCTACGCGAAGAAGGGCGACCTTTCTGCCCGTCGCGAAGCTGCCCGCTTCATCACGAGCCCGAAGGTGCTGCAGGACCTGTTTGCTACCATCGGCCCGCGCTACGCGACCCGCAACGGTGGCTACACTCGCATCATCAAGCTCGGCCCGAACCGCGCTGGTGACGCTGCCGAAATGGCCCTCATCGGCCTCGTCGAAGACGAGATCGTCGTGAAGGAAAAGAAGGCTGCTGAACCCGCCAAGTCCGATGCCGTGAGCATGGTCGAAGGCGAAGGCAAGGCTTCGAACTAAGGTTTCGACACGTTTAGAAAAGGTCCGGCTCTGCCGGGCCTTTTCTGTTTCCGGAGCCCTCCCTTATTCTTCCCTTGTCGTTTTTATACCATTGCTGTATATAAAAATGACACGGAAATGACTCTATATATATGATTTTTTTGTATTTTTGTAGAACGTCTATTTTATTGATGGTTAATGAATTATGTCTAGGATTGCGACATTTGTTCTGTTCTTGTCCGCTTTTTGCGCCCTCTCGCTGGCCGCATCGCTCCCGAGTGGCATAACTGGTTCGACGCAGCAGACGGTTCAGCCCCGGAGCAGCATTACGCTTGCTCCCTCGTATTCGGAAGTCGCGGTCGATTCTACGTACAAGCTTGGTCCCGGCGATTTTCTGGATATCGGGCTCGAGAACAACTACCTGACGGTGCAGATCTACCCGGATGGCTATGTCGCGATTGAGGAGTGCGGTTCCGTGAAGGTGGCGGGCAAGACCCTCGCCGAGGCGCGCGAACTTATCCTTGACCTGGTATCGAAGCGCTACAAGCGCGAATACTGCTATGTGCAGCTCTCCGCGCTCAAGCGTTTCCGTGTGAACATCATGGGTGCGGTCGTGAGCGTGGGCCAGCACCCGGTAGAGCCGCAGACGAGGCTTAGCTACTTCATTAGGCAGGCGGGCGGGACACTCCCGACTGCAAACCAGGAAGACATTATCCTGGTGAGGAACGGCGATACGCTCCATATCGATTTCAATGCAATCTCGACCAAGGGCGACTTTGCAAGCGACCCGATACTTGAGCAGGGTGACCAGATATTCGTGCCTTACCAGGTGATGGGCGAGAACGTGGCGCTGCTTTTCCCGGGTTACCGCACGAGCGTGCCCTACAAGGAGGGGCGCACTATCCAGGAATACTTCGAGCTTTCGGGCGCAGGCAGGATCCACAACTACGGCTACAAGGCGGTATGCGTGCGTGAACCGGATGCGGAACCGCGCTGGGTCCCCATAACCGAGATGAGCAAGACTACGGTGAAGGCCAACACGGAACTTGAATTCACCGTGAAGGAGATGCTCGTATATGTGGGTGGCGCTGTCGCCCGCATAGGGCAGGTGGAATACAACCCGAGCTGGCATGCCATCGACTACATCGCTGCGGCAGGCCTCAACACGATTTCGGGTACCTGGAGCCAGGTGAAGGTGTGGCGTGGCAACAAGCCCGATGCCTTGAGCGTGAGTGTTACCGAGGACCCGATTCTCCCCGGCGACTACATCGAGATTCCCAAGAGCCGTTACGAGGCGTTCAAGGACTTTACGCTGTTCCTCGCGTCGCTCCTCACTGTCGTGTCTTCGGCATTCATTATTTACGCCAGTTACAACAACAAGTAGCGCACTATGAAACAAGAAAGTTCAGGATTTATCGAGGTTTGCCTCAGGCTCATCAATAGCAACCTGCGGCATTTCTGGCTGTGCGCCTCTATCGTGGTTGTACCGACGCTTGCCGTGTTCGCGCTCGTGATGTGGGTCATCGAGCCTACGTACCGTTCCATGGCGATTGTCACTCCCCCTGCGGCGTCGAAGACGAACCTGCAGGGTCTCGGCAGCCTCCTGGGTGGTTCTTCGGGTGGTCTGAGTTCGATTCTCGGTTTCTCGTTCAGCGATAACGATGCGAACGCCGTGTGGACCATCCTGAATTCGTGGGAAATCCACAACATGGTCATCGAGAAGTTCAACCTCGCCGAGCACTACGAGTTCGACGGTAACTTCCATGCCGACCTGCTGAAGGAGTTCCGCAAGAACTTCAGCCTTGAATGCAACAAGGAAAACATGTTCGAGGTCGCCATCGAGGACAAGGACTACAAGCTTGCCGCCGCGATGGTGCAGTTCATGCTCGACAAGGCGGATTCCGCGTTCAATGCGTTCAAGACGGTGCAGGCGAAGCAGTCTAGGGAATACATGCAGTCGCGCCTGGATTCGTGCGAGCGTGCGCTCGACTCGCTCTTGCAGGGCTTTACCAAGTTCCAGGTGGAACATGACTTCTACGATCCGGAAATACAGCTGGAATCGACCATCAAGTATCTGGGTGAGCTGCAGGCCCGCCGCGAGGAACTGTCTATGGAACTTGCCTTCGAGAAGGCTGACCGTGGCGAGAACAGCAAGCGTTACGATGAGCTTTCCAAGCGCTACAAGAGCGTGAATTCCGCGTTGAACGGTGCCTTGAATGGCAAGCAGAAGAACGTGGGCGTGGTATCGCTCAAGAAATCCCCGGAACTGACTACCGAGTACATGCAGTGGAAGGCCCAGATCAAGATCCAGGAGGCGCTCTACAAGATCCTGCGCCAGCAGAGCGAGGAACTCCGCATGGAGGAATCCAAGATGCTCACCAACCTGCACGTGCTCGAGGCGCCCTGGGAAAACGACAAGAAGGTCGCTCCCCTGCGTGGCGTGACCCTCATCTTTACCGTATTCGTCACGTTCCTCATTGCGACGATTGTAACGAACACGCTCGACTACCTCAGGGAAGAGGAAAAGCGCGGTTCCGCCGTCGCTATGCAGTGGAGCGCGTTCAAGGGATTCTTCAGAAAACAGAAGGCATAGGCTATGCTTCACTGGATGGCTGTTTATCCGGTAACATGCGCGCTCCTTTTGGTGGTGCTCTTTTGCCTGTTGCAGTCATGGCTTTTGAAGAAGGACTTTTTTAGCCCGGTGACGGTCTACTGCTTTTCGCAGTGCATTACGCTTGCGATTGCCTACCTGCAGATAGATGCGTTTATGTCGGACTTCAAGCCGCTTACCTGGATGGTGTGGATACTCGGGCTTGTCGCCTTCTGCGTGGGTTGCTATGTCGCAAAGCTTTCGGCAAAGGCGCGCGAGCTTCCGGTACGCGTCGTGGAGGCGACTCCACCGCAGGGCTATAGCTGGCGGCTTCACCTGATATTCTCGTTTATCCTCTTTGCGCTGTTCCTTGTGGGTGTCGGGAAGATTATCGCAGTGGCGGGGAACCTTATCATATTCACCGAGAGTCCCGGCCGCTGGATGAGCAAGGACGTGAGTTATGGGTATTTCCCGCTGCTATTCAGTAGCGGGCCCCTGTGCGTGCTCATGTTCGGGGTTGCCGCGTTCAAGAAGTTCAACGATGTGGTGTGGGTGCGCCGCGTCTCGTTCGTGATGGTGTTCGTGGTGATTGTCGTGAACCTGCTTGCCTACCCGAACCGAACCGCGCTGTTCTTTAACCTAGGATTCTTGATGATCCTCATCAACTATCTCTACAAGCGTATATCGCCGCTCGTTATCCTTATCGCGATGGTGGCCGCCATATTGAGCTTTGTCGCCATCAGTAACCTCAGGAACCAGTATGGCACCAAGGGGGTCGAGAACAAGGCGCTCGAGGTGCTGGTGGTGCTGCCTTACAAGTACGTGGCGAACAACTACTGGAACATGGACTACGCGATAAACCCGCCCAACGACAACGAGTACCACCCGCATACCTACGGGATGGATTTCCTGAGCGGGTTCCTGGAGTTCTTTAGGATTCCGGGTAGCTTCCGTAACTCGTACGGCTGGGACGACGCGTTCAACGAGAGGATCCAGAAGGAGTACGGGTTCAATACCGTGAACTACCTCTGGGATGTCTACAAGGACTTCCACCTGCTGGGGGTGCTGTTCTTCCCGTTCCTGTGCGGGATAGGCCTTACGGTCTTGCACCTGAAGCTGTGCAGGCCGTTTACGCCGAGGCAGGTGATGTTCCATACCTTCTTCATCTACTTCGTGGGCTGGTGGTTCTTTACCTCGGGCTACAAGCAGAGCATCTACTGCATGTGGGGCGTGGCGATATACCTCGTGACCACGCTGTGCTCAAGGCGTGCCTTGCCGGCGAGTGATTTACCGGCGGGCGACTTACCAGCGGATGCGGCTCTTGACGGTAAAGTAGAATGCGAGGGCGATAGTAAGGAAGACGTCGCCTGCTAGCGTAAGTGCGGGAATGTACCCGGGCTCAAGCATGCCCGACCCGAAATAGCATACGATGATATTGAAGATGCCGCCCAGCACGATGAGCGTGCAGTAGAGCGACATGCGCCGTTCCTTGAGGAGGGTGGATATCATGCTCATGCGGACCGCCTGCAGTACAAGCGAGCAGGTGAGTATGCGGAGGCAGAGCGAACTCGTGTATAGTACGTCGCTTGTCCAGGGTGCGGCAAAGAAGATTATCTTCAGCGTCCATTCGGAGAATACGGAGAACGGCGTGCTCACCGCGGCAATAAACAGCGTGAATATGCCGATGTCGCGGATATGGAGGGTGCGGCTGTCGGTCTGGTGGAGCGATATGAGGCTCGACGATATGAAGTGCACCATGAGCCCTGATGCCAGTATTATTAGTTTGTGCGCAAAGTTGTAGGAGCCGAGGAATTCAGGTGTTGCGGCATGCGATGCGGTGTAGAGCCCTACGGGCAGGTACGCGAAGCTTGCGATGCTCGCGATGGCGTAGGGGATTGCGGACCTGAACATGAGCGCGAAGAACCTGCGCGCGTGCCTGCTGACCGTAAGGACTGCCGGGGTGAACGCCTGCCTTACGCCGAACCCGAATGCGGGCAGGGCCGCGAGCACCATGGCGCATGCGATAGGGGCGATGGAATCGAATCGGAGCACGCAGAGCGCAATCCCCATGATGGCGGTGTACGATATGGTATGGAGGATCTTCGAGATGAGCAGCTTTTTCCAGAAGTTGCCGCAGATGAAGTACCAGTCGAAGAATGCGTGCTGGAACAGCAGCCCGAAGGCAAGGATGATTTCGCCCCAGAATGCCGGGTGGTCGCGCCTTACGGCGATGGCGAACACCATCATGGCGGCTGCGGTGATTGCCGTGGTGAAAAGCCTCAGTTGCAGCACGTTCCGGAACAGCCTGCCCTCGGTGGCCCTTTTCCCGAAATAGGCGAGAATCAGGGTCGCCATGCCGAAATCGGCGAGCGCGCAGAATATGGTATAGTCGCTCTGTAAAATTCCGAAATATCCGAAGTTGACAATTCCGAGGTTATTAGCGATAATATTCTGTACAAGGACAGAGACGCCTTGGATAAGGATATTAACCAAAGAAATGAAAACGCCGATTTTTATGTTTTTTAATACTTGCAACGAGGGATAAAATAGATGTTTTACACGCAAATGTTTTTGAGTTTTTCTAATTTTGGGGGCTGAAACGCGAGAGTGGCGGAATTGGCAGACGCGCCAGACTTAGGATCTGGTACTTCGGTGTGTGGGTTCGACTCCCACCCCTCGCAGAGAATTTCAAATCAAACCGCATATCGGAGTCCATAATGTCCGTTGAAATCAAAGAAACAAGCGCAACCGTGCGCACCCTCGAAGTCGCAATTCCGCAGGCAGACCTTGAAGCCCCCTTCGAAAAGAAGCTTTCCCAGTACAAGAAGCAGGTGGCCCTGAAGGGTTTCCGCCAGGGCATGGTCCCGAAGGCGATGATCCTCAAGCAGTTTGGTGACGCCATCCGTCACGAGGCCGTGAATGAGACTGTCGACAAGGTGGTGGGCGAGGCGCTCAAGAATGCGAACATTATCCCTGTGGGCCAGCTCAAGGTCACCAAGTTCGACGACAACAAGGAATCCGGCGTCGCACTGACCCTCGAAGTCGAAGTTGACCCCGAAATCGATATCAAGGGCTACGACAACACGGGCATCACCGTTCCCGATACCGCCGTGCACGAAGAAGAAGTCAAGGAAGAATTTGACCGCCTGGTGAAGATGTGGAGCAAGGACGAACACGTGGACCGCGCTGCGGGCAAGGGCGATGTCGTCGTGGGCAACTACATCGAGGTCGTTATCAACGGCGAAAAGCAGGAACTCCCCGAGAACAAGGAATTCCGTAGCCTTCTCGGCGAATCCGCCTCTCCGGGATTCGACGAGGGCCTCATGGGCGTCAAGGCGGGCGACAAGAAGGAAATCAACTTCAAGTACCCGGACGACCACAAGGACGAACGCTACCGCGGTAAGACTGCTCAGTTCAACGTGGAAATCACCGATGTGCGCGAAATCGTGCCGCCGACCTTCGACGAGGCCTTCTGCAAGCAGGTGGGCATCAAGGACGTCGATGAACTGAAGGCAAACCTCGCCGAGGGCCTTGCCAACCAGAAGCAGGACGCTGCCAAGACGAAGGCCGTGAACGAGGCCATCGACAAGCTTATCGAAAGCAACCCGTTCGAGGTCCCGAACGCCCGCGTGCTCGACCTCATCAGGTGGTCGCTGAACCGCAACGTGCAGGACGAGAAGGACGCCGTCGAGCCGACCGAAGAACAGCTGAAGGCCCTTTCTCCCGAGGCTATCCGCGAAATCAAGAAGCACCGCATTCTCGAATTCGTCGCCACGAAGGAAAAGATCAAGCCGACGCAGGCCCAGGTGGACGAACGCCTGAAGCAGATGGCCGACAGCTACCACGTGGATTTCGAGACCCTGAAGGGTCATTTCCGCCAGAGTGGCAGAATCAATCAGCTGCGTGATGAACTCCGCGTCCAGATGGCTGCGGACTTCATCGTGGGCATCCGCCCCGCGGCCGAAGAAAACAAGTAAGAGGTAAATGAATGATAATTCCTACCGTCATAGAGACCACCGGGCGTGGTGAACGCGCCTACGACATCTACTCCCGCCTCCTCAAGGAGCGCATCATCTTCTTGGGTACGCCCATCAACGATGAAGTGGCGAACAACGTCATGGCGCAATTGATTTTCCTTGAGTACGAGAACCCGGAGAAGGATATCACGCTGTATATCAACAGCCCCGGTGGATACGTGTCGGCAGGTCTTGCCATTTACGACACCATGCAGCATGTTCGCCCGAATATCGCGACCATCTGCATTGGCAGTTGCGCCTCGATGGCCGCTGTGCTCCTTGCCGCGGGTACCAAGGGCAAGCGCTATGCGCTCCCGCATTCCCGCATCATGCTGCACCAGCCGTCGGGCGCTGCTACCGGCCAGTCTACCGATATCCAGATTACCGCGAAAGAGATTGTCCGCACCAAGGATACCCTCACCGAGATTGTCGCGAAGCATACGGGCAAGTCTATTGACGAAGTCCGCGCGAAGACCGACCGTGACTTTTACATGGGTCCCGAGGAAGCGAAGGCTTTCGGCGTAATCGACGAAATTTTTGTTCCGCGTAAAGAGGGAGTGTAACGCTAATGTACCGTAGCGGGAAAAACCACCCGACAGTAGTTTGCAGTTTCTGCGGAAAGCCCGCAGAACGCGTCGAGAAGATGATTACTGGTGCGGGTGTCCAGATTTGTAGTGACTGCGTGGCGATGTGCCACCGCATTATCGAAGAGGACAAGTCCCGCTCGATGCAGGAAAAGGCGAAGGCGGATGCTGCAATGCAGAAGCCGCTCCCGCTCCCGACCGAAATCAAGGCTCACCTCGATGAGTTCGTGATTGGTCAGGACCAGGCGAAGGTTGCGCTCTCTGTCGCCGTGTACAACCACTACAAGCGCCTGCGCTACAGGCAGGCACATGCCGATGCGCCGGGCGTCGAGGTGGAAAAGTCCAACCTGCTGCTGGTGGGCCCCACCGGTAGCGGCAAGACGCTCCTCGCGCAGACCATGGCGCGTTTTTTGGACGTGCCCTTTACCATTGCAGATGCTACGGTGCTTACCGAGGCGGGCTACGTGGGCGAGGACGTGGACAGCATCATCGTGCGCCTGCTGCAGGCTGCCGACTATGATGTGGCGCGCGCTGAGCGTGGCATCATCTTTATCGACGAAATAGACAAGATTGCGCGCAAGACTGCGAACCCCTCCATCACTCGCGACGTGAGTGGCGAAGGCGTTCAGCAGGGCCTTTTGAAACTCTTGGAAGGTACCGTTGCCGCAGTGCCGCCGAAGGGTGGCCGCAAGCACCCCGAGCAGCCGCTCGTGCAGGTGAACACGAAGAACATCCTGTTTATTTGCGGTGGCGCCTTCGAGACGCTCGACAAGATTATCGCCCAGCGTGTCAACAAGGGCGGTATGGGCTTCGGTGCCGATATCCGCAGCGAGAAGGACAATACGCTGAGCGAACTGTTCCAGCAGCTGGAACCCGATGACCTTATCCGTTTCGGGCTCATTCCCGAAATCGTGGGCCGCTTGCCGATTGCGGTCGCGCTCGAGGAACTCGACGAGTCCGCACTCCTCAACATCCTGACGCAGCCGAAGAACGCGCTGGTGAAGCAGTTCAAGAGCCTGTTCGAGATGGACGGTATCGAGCTTACGTTTACCGACGACGCCCTCAAGGAAATCGTTCACGAGACGATGAGCCGCAAGACCGGTGCCCGCGGGCTCCGATCCGTCATGGAACGTACCCTGCAGAAGGCGATGTTCGAGATGCCGGGTTCCGACGTGAAGAAACTCGTGGTGACCGCCGATACGGTGAGGAGCGGACTTGCCGTTTCTTCCGAGGAAGGCGCTCCCGAGGACAACTCGGTGGAATTCGGTGGCGTGGCCGACCTTTCGGAATCGGATCTCATGAAGGAGATGCCGCGCCGCGGTCGCAAGAAGGCTTCGTAGGGCAAGACCTTTTAACCCGTTTTGGCGGTTGTCGCAAAAAATGCGACAACTGCTTTTTTATCGCCCTGATTTAAGATACTATCTTTGTTTTTGTATGAACTTTGACTTTTCGAAAACGTACCCGCTGCTCCCGCTCAGGGATGCCGTGGTGTTCCCGCACACGACCCGCCGCATTCTGGTGGGCCGCGACATGTCGTTACGCGCGCTTGAATTTGCCGAGAGCCACAACAATGAAATTATCCTTGTGGCCCAGAAGGACGTGACCCTCGAAGAAATCCAGAACCCGATGCTTGACCTGTACTCGGTGGGCGTGATTGCGAACGTGAGTTCCGTGATGCCCTTCCCGAACGGCTGCGTGAAGGTGGTGCTCGAGGGCCTGCAGGTTGTAGACCTCCGTTCCGTAATCTTGCGTGACGGGTTCCTGAACGTTACCGTTTCCCCGCGCAAGACCCCCATCAAGGAGAACGCGAAGACGGATTCCTTCGACGAGGTACTGACCCGCTTCCGCGAATACGCGACCAAACGCAACATTGCCGAGGGCATGGTGGATGCCTTCTTCGGCATGGAAAGCCAGTTGAACGCCTACTACGGCATTGTGCCCTTCTTGCAGGTTTCGCTTGCCGAAAAGCAGAGTTTTCTGGAGGTGAAGTCGCTTGACGAGATGTCGGCGAAACTCCTCGCGCTCATGGACGTGACCGACGACAACGAGAACGTTCTGGTGCGTATCCAGCAGAGCGTGCGCCAGAAGATGGCGCAGCAGCAGAAGGAATGGTTTATCTCCGAACAGATCCGCCAGTTGCAGGACGAACTGGACGGCGATGGCGATGGCGCCTCGGAACCGGAACAGTTGCTGAAGAAGATCAAGGCGAAGAACTTTAGCACGACCATCGTGGAAAAGCTCGAGGACGAGATTGCGCGCATGAAGTTGATGCAGCCGACGTCCCCGGAATACGCGGTGAGCCGCAACTATATCGATTGGTTCCTCGCGATGCCCTACGGCGTGTATACCGACACCGTGCTCAACATGAAGAAGGTGAAGAGCGAACTTGATTCCAAGCACTTCGGGCTCGACAAGGTGAAGGAACGCATCATGGAATACATCGCGGTGCTGAAACTCACCGGAACTGAGCGCCGCTCCCCGATTCTTTGCCTGGTTGGGCCTCCCGGTGTAGGCAAGACGACCCTCGTGGAATCGATTGCGAACGCGATGCAGCGTAACTTTGTCCGCATTACGCTTGGTGGCGTGCGTGACGAAGCCGAAATCCGCGGTCACCGCCGTACCTACATCGGTGCGATGCCCGGCCGCTTTATCCATGCGCTGCGCCGTGCCAAGTGCATGAACCCGATTATATTGCTCGACGAAATCGACAAGATGGCGAGCGATTTCCGCGGCGACCCCGCGAGCGCGATGCTCGAGGTGCTTGACCCAGAACAGAACCACGACTTTACCGATCACTTTATGGAAGTGGGGCTCGACCTTAGCCGCGTGCTGTTTATCGCTACGGCGAACAGCGAAAGTGAAATCCCCGAGGCGCTGCGCGACAGGCTCGAGATTGTGCGCCTGCCCGGCTACTACCCGCACGAAAAGTTGCAGATTGCCGCCAAGTACCTGGTGCCGCGCATTTGCGAACGCACCGGCGTAAAACTCGGCGAGCAGGTTTCCTTCGACGAGAGCATCATCAACCAGGTGATGCGTGGATGGACACGCGAGGCGGGTGTGCGCGAACTGGAACGCACCCTCGAGAGTGCGGTGCGCCACCGTGCCAAGGAAATCGTGATGGGCAAGAAGATCAAGCCTGCCGTTACCGAGAAGCAGTTGCAGGAATACCTCGGCGCCCCGAGATTCCTTGACAGTCAATTGCCCGAACCGGGGCGCCCCGGCGTGGTGACTGGCCTTGCGTGGACGAGCGTGGGTGGCGAGATTCTGCCCATCGAGTGCATGCTCCTGAGCGGCAAGGGCCAGATTATAATGACGGGAAAACTTGGCGACGTGATGAAGGAATCCGCACAGATTGCGGTGAGTCTGGTGCGCGAACGCCTGCACCGTTTCGGCATTGACCCAGCGATTGTCAAGAAGACGGACATCCACATCCACGTGCCCGAAGGCGCCGTGCCGAAGGACGGACCCTCTGCGGGTATCGCCCTCACGCTGTGCCTGCTCTCCGCGTTTACCAAGATTCCTGTGCCGCCGGACATCGCGTTTACCGGCGAGGTGAGCCTCACGGGCGCATGCCTTGCGATTGGCGGGCTCAACGAGAAGGCGCTTGCGGCCCTCCAGGCCGGCGTGAAGACGCTTCGCCTGCCTGCCCAGAACAAGAAGGACGTGGACGAACTCCCGGCACCTGCGAAGAAGGGCCTCAAGATCTATACGCACAAGCACATTGACGAAATCGTGAAAATTTTGTTCGTGCAGAAGAAAGCGAAGAAGTAGGTTGCCTGAGTGTCACCCTGGAGCGCGAAGCGCGATAGGGTCCATGTTACATTAATTGTCCCCGGTGCGCTCCGGGGATTTTTTTTGTATTTTGATAGCCGATGGATAAGAATAAACGATTGTATGATTTAGATAAAAGGAAAGTTGCTGTCTGCATGATTGTGGATATGGTTCTTTTACTTTTGCCTGCAATTATCTTTGCCGTGGTATGGGGTATTCTTGAAGCGCAATACTTGGCTATAGAAGATAAAAGTTCTGTCGATGTCAATCCGCATTTTTTTGGCGCGGCAATCCTGCTCCCCTTTGTGCCGATATCCTTGGGCGCGCCGTTGACGCTGTTTTACAGAAAACTCTGGAAGCAACCTATCATTTTTTGGAAGTTGTTCTTTATTGTATTGATTCCTTTCTTGCCGGGATTTATTCTCTTTTTGGCGTTGTTGGTATTTTTGCCGGTTTTTGGACTTATTCCATTGTCGGTTTTCTTTGCGTTTTTCTTGATTTCTTTATTAGCAATATTGCGGTCCGAGAAAGAGAAGTTTTTATAACTGGATATAGAAAAGGGCTAAAGGCTGCTTTTGTTATATTTGGGTTGAAAAATTGAATATTGCGAAAGCGACGAGGCTTGAACTGTTATGGAATTTACTCTTGATGAAATGCGCGAGCACCTTGCAGCTCTCGAAGCAAGGATTGGTGAAGCCTGCAAGATTGCGGGCCGTAGCCGTGAATCGGTAAAGCTCGTTTGGGTGAGCAAGTTCCACCCGGCAGAAGCCGTGGAAAATGCAATCAGTCTGGGTGCGACCGATTTTGGCGAGAACCGCGTGCAGGAAGCCGAACTCAAGTTCAGTGCACCGCGTATGGCGAAGGACGGGAGCCGCGTGCGTTGCCACGTGATTGGCCCCGTGCAGAGCAACAAGTTAAAGAAGGCGGCGATTGTCGCCGACTGCATCCATTCTATCGCGAGCATCGAGGCGGTCGAAAAACTGGAGCGCGTTTGCGCGGCACTCCCCGGTGAAAATGGCACAGGAAAGATTCTCGATATCCTTTTCCAGGTGAACGCCGGCGAAGAAGAGACCAAGAGCGGGCTCGACGTGCACGAGGCCGAGGCTTTCTTGAACGACCTTGCCGCAAAGGCGGGCGCCGCTTCCGACGGCAAGAGCGAAAATTTCCCGCACTTGCGTTTTCGCGGGCTCATGACCATCGGGAAGAACACGGGGGTCGCCGAAGACAGCCGTGAATGCTTTGCATTCCTACGCACCCTCCAGCAGAAGTTCCTCGCGAAAGGTGGTGCGTTTGCCCACTTCGACCAGCTTTCGATGGGTATGACTGGCGATCTGGAGGTCGCTATCGAGGAAGGCTCCACGATGATTCGCGTGGGCACGGCTCTCTTCGGCGAGCGCGACTACAGCAAACCGGTGAATGATCCGGTGTAGCGTCTTTCCCCGCAGAAACTTCTCATGAACTCCACGCTCCTCGCAGTTATCCTGGTGGCAATATTCCTGCTGCTCGTCTTGACGCGGCGGAAGGGAGGGCGTGGTGGCTCGCGGCCCGGCCGGCATAGTGTATCGCGGGGTTTTGGCAAGCGGGGGAGAGGCAGTTCCGGCAAGTCGCCTGCAGGTAAGGAATTTGACGGGGCAAGTTACTGGAATGCGCGTGGCGTGCAGTTCCGGCAGGAGGACCGCCCGCCGGTCGATGCGCGCAAGGCCCGCGGGCTCGAGGCCGCCCTGGCCGATGACGTTCACGGAAAGTTCGGCGAGGCGGCCACGTCGGCGCTCGTAGCGCGGGCGGCGTTCGAGGACAAGCGAAAGCATTACATATTGCAGAATGTTTTTATCCCGACGCATTCGGGCTATACCGAAATCGATACGGTGCTGTTGCATGCGACGGGCATCTATGTTTTCGAGACGAAGAATATCTCCGGTGAAATCGAGGGCGACCTCGATATGGAACGCTGGAACCAGGAATTGGGCCCGCGGGTGCACCACACGCTGTATAATCCTATCCGGCAGAATACGGGCCACATGGGGGCGCTGCTTCGGCAACTGAAAGTCCGTCTGGAAGGCGCGCGCATATATTCCTTCGTGGTGTTCAGCGACAGGTGTGCGCTCAGGAACGTGCCTGCCTGCGGGCAGTTTGGTAGCAACGGGAACGGATGGCAGGTGCTTCACCTGTGCGAATTGCGCGAAGCGCTGGAATCCACGTTCAAGTCTCGCTCGGCCGTAATTGATGTGCACACGCTCGAAAAATGGTGGCTGGCGCTGCAGCCTTGCGTGAACGTTCCCGAAAGTGTCCGGCAGAACCATGTGAAATCCGTCCAGAAGTTACATACAACATAACTCGCACATCCGACTCCCTAAAAAACATTCTATCCCCACAAACACATTCCACTCCCACAAAAAGCATCTTATCCCCGCCGCCCCAACATCATACATTTTTCTTACAAGATAACATATTCTGTCCAAAGTAATAAAAAAATATGTTAACTTGTTGTAATTATCTACAACAAAATTGTTAAAAAGGCGTGACAAGAATCAAATAATTTGCTAATTTACGTTTCGGGTTAAGACGAGAACAAAGGTTCTTTATAATAAAGAAGGAGAAAATAATGAGAAAGCTTATAGCCCTGTGCTCTTTTGTGTTTTTGCTGTGCTCTTGCGCCGGCGTGAACGTGAAAAAGCCCGATGTCGACAACGTGAAGAAACTCGCCATTCTGAGTGTTGTGGGTAGCGAGGAATATAAGGACATCGAAACCGTGAAGGGTGAGAAGGAGAACCTTCTTACGGTTGTGGGCAACATCATCAAGGACAACGTGGAAATGTTCACCGAGGGGCAGGTGACTGTCGTTACGCACGGCGCGAATGCCCTTTTCCAGGTGCTTAACGGCATTGAGGGCTGGAGCGTTATCCCGTTCGAGCAGGTCATCGATAACGAGGACGTGAACAAGTTCTTCGAGGCTGGCGATATGTGGGGCAAGGTCGAGCAGGTCGCAGAAAGGCTCGTTCCCGAAAACGGCCTGCGCTACGTGATGCCGAAGGGCATGCACGAACTCCAGTATTCCAAGGTGAACCCGGACGGCGTGCACTACGTGAACGGCGAACGTGAGGAAGCCCCGCTGCTCCGTGGTATCGGCAAACTCTGTGAATCTCTCGGTGTCGATGCCATCGCTGTTGCTGAATTCAACTTCTTCTACGAAACCGGTATGATGACCACGCTTACGAGCAACGTAACGCCGATTGTCTACGTGGATGTCGCCATCATCGACAAGAACGGCGAGAAGGTGCTTTACACCGATCGCGGCTGGAAGCAGTTCGAGGGCTCCGAATCCGCACGCATCAACCACAACTATGTTGACATGCATACTGACAAGTCGGTTGCCGCCTACAAGAACGCCGTGGATGTCGCCATGGAAGGCTTCAGGAAGGAAGCCGTGAAGAAACTCGGCAAGTAACCTGAAAAGAATTGTATTACTCCCTGGAAACGAGAGGCTGCGCTTTAACGGGCGCAGCCTTTTCCATTTTTTGCAAAAAAAGCCCGTTTTCCCGATAAGCGGCATTTTTCGCTGATTGGCGATGCTCATTTTTGCCCCCAAAAACATATATTTTTCGGGACAAGAGCAATGTGAGTTTATTATGAAACCGTCTAGTGTAAAACCGCTTATATTTGTCCTTTTTGCCGTAGTGCTCAACCTTACCGGCTGTGCCGTTACCTCTTCGGGTAACATGGTGGGCGAGGCGGCCTCGCTCCGGTATTCCACGGCAGAAAAGACATTCCGCTTTATGGAGGTGGGCACGACTTTCGCGGGTACGGACCACACTATAGAAGCCCCGCATAGCGACATGCACGTGCATGGCTTTACGGAGAACTTTAAGGTGAGCCTTGCCTCGATGGACTATTCCGTGCTGGGCCAGAAGGGCGGCCTTTTCCTCTCGCTCCCGGTTTCTATCCCGATGGATGTCGGCATCCGACCTGTTTTTGTGCAGTGGCTGGGCCCGCTCTACCTGGGTGCGGGCGCGTCGTTTGTCGGGGGTTTCTACCCCAACCGCCAGGATAGCGATTTGGAACCCGAGCCGGACAATTCCCTTGGGCGTTTTGATTTTTTCATCCTGTACAACTTTGGGGGCGGTGTCATGTTCGATCTCGGGGAAAGTATTACCCTTGGCGCCTACATGAACTACGAGAGGATGGCCATGAATGATGGCGGCTCTTCGGAAGACGACCTTATATTTGTTGATATCCTCTCTTTCAATGAAGAGAACATGCCTGCGTACGGCATTCGCAAGAACGTGACGACGCTTGGCGTGAACATCTTCGTAAAACTGAAGAGCCCTGTTGGCTTCTATGCCGAATACACGCCCGAGGATTTTCTGGGCAATGGCGGCTGGCAGAAGTTCCGCTTCGGCGTAATCGCGCTGTATTAGGCGGGGTTTATATTTAATTTGTTTAGGAATTCTGAATACTGGAGAATCGGAATTCCTGCATGGCTTTTCAGTTCTGTTAGATCCTTGTCGCCGCTCACAATGTAATCTACGGGGACGCTTTCTGCCATCGAAAGAATGAAGATATCTTTAATATCCCTGATGGGAGATTTCGCCTGGATGGTAATCGGAGTCCAATAGCAAACATTGTCAACCATGTCTTGGAATGCTTGCCTAGATTCCGCAGAAATAATGGCATCGAATTTTGGCCGTGCGATGACAGTCTGGATTTCTTCCAGTAACTGTTCGCTCATATACACATGCACATCGTTACGGCATAAAACATCGGCAAGCGTGGCGAGACGCTTGCCAATCATAAAGGATATCCACAGGTTCGTGTCGAAAAGGACTTTCATTTCCCGTAACGGACCGCGTTGACTTCGGCTGCGATTTCTTCGTCGGTCATCATCGGCGTCTTGGGGCACGAATTGATGAATTTTTGGACAATGCTGCGCTTGGACCGCACGGTCCATCCCATGCGAGTCGCCAATGTTTCCATGATGCCCAAATCCTGGGTCGGTATTGTCAGAACCAAGTCTTCCATATAAACCTCCGTTATAATATACATTAATTATGGGAAAATGTTAAACCTGTTCTGGGCGATTGACTTGCCTTTCCTGTATCCAAAGCGTATCCAAATTTTTGAGATTTGCTGAAATTGAGCAAAAAATCGCCTTTTTGTAAAAAAAAAACACTTTTCGTATTAAAAATTGTTGACTAGCGAAAGCGTGGAGTTTAGATTTGAACTATGAACTCCATTTTGCAATATCAAGATTATAGGTGCTTTTTGCAGGATTATTATGACTGGAAAAAGCGGACGTCCGTTTTCTCCTGGCGCGACTTTTCCAGGATGGCGGGGTTTGCCTCGCCCGTGTTCCTGAAGCAGGTTTGCGAGGGCAAGGCGAACCTCGGGAAAAAGGCGGCCGTCAAGGTGGCGGATGCGTTCGGGTTTGTCGGCGCCGAGCGCGAATACTTTTTCAACATGGTCCAATATGCCCAGGCCAAGACCGACGAGAAGCGGCGCTACGCCTTTGCCGAGATGGAGAGCATCGCGAGCGCGAACAGGGTGGCGCATGTCGGCACCGATGCCTACAAGTACTATGATTCCTGGGTGCACCCGGTGGTGCGTGAACTCGCGCCGGCCATGCCGGGGGCCATGCCGAAGGAAATCGCGCAGAAGTGCCTCCACGAGGTCTCGGCGAAGGAGGTGAAGGATTCCATCGATTTTCAGGTGGAGGCGGGGCTCCTCAAGAAGACGGGTCCGGGGGCATACGAGCAGACGGACAAGTTGCTGGCCGGCGATACGCAGTCGATGGCGCTGGCGGTCCGATCCATGAACAGGCAGATGGCGCAGTTTGCCGCCGAAACCCTTGACAGCGTCCCGGCAGACGAGCGCTTTGTCTCGGGCATTACCATGGGTGTTTCGGACGATGCCTTCGGCAAGATTGTCGAGGCGCTGCGCAAGTGCCGCGAACAGGTGCAGAGCATAATCTTTAACGACGACAAGGTGGAGCGTGTATTGCGGCTCAACTTGCAACTATTCCCGCTGACCGAAAGGATCGTGGACACTGAAGATACTAAAACTAAAAGGAACACGCCATGAAAAGAACACTTTTGCCGCTTATACCAGAAAATCTGACACAAGCAAAGGCGTAATACTTAAATAGTTCTATTCAAGATGAAGAATCGAATCCCTTGCTACGTTCTGGCCTTGCTGTGTCCCCTGCTTTGGGGGCTTTTCGCCTGTTCCGAAGACCGCACCGCAGGCGGAACGGTGGACGGGAACTCGATTGCGGAGGTTCATATTGATTCTGTCAAGGTGTTCGCAGATGCGTTGCCTGCAGGTATGGACGAATCCGAAATAGATTCAACTATTTTCTGGTATAAAATAAATTTCAATGGTGTAGGAGAAGAAGTTTTCTCCTATGAAGAAATGGAGCCACTCTTTTATTGCAGTATTAATGTTTATCGTTCTGAATATGGCGTTCGTACTGTTGAATCGTTTTCAAGGGGAGGTCTTTCCCTACGCACGTTTTTCGTCACCTTAAGTGATGAAGGGGTTGTCTTTCATGAGAAACTAGACAACTCATATGCGCCGGAAGAAAATCGCTGGGAGGGCGACCTTTCCGCTTTTGAAAAATCCTGCGAGAACAAGGGATGGAATTTGTATCGCCATTATGTCGATTTCCCAGAAAAGGAATTACATTTGACCTGTTACACGTCCAAGGACCATTTGACAGAAACCATGGATGAAGTCCTAGATGGCTATGTAGAAAAGATGAAACAACAATGCATGGAGGATAAGTAAGATGACTACCCAGATCCGTCTCTCCCGTCCGAGCCGATTCTCGGCTTTCAAGGCAATCATTCTCTGCCTGCTGGCAGGGGCTGCATGCATATCATTTGTCGGGTGTGGTAATGATACGGAATCTTCGACGAGCCCCATAGGCGAAATCACATCGAGCAGTTCGGACGAAGTTATTGAGAGTAGCGATGGGTACGCATTCTTATTGACATCCAGCAGCGAGCAGGGATCCTCTTCGAGTATCACTCCGAATGAATCCAGTAGTAGCGTGCAATCTTCTTTGAGCGAGGTGGCGGCTGTTAGCAGTTCTTCGGATGTTGTCGCGGAGTCATCTTCTTCAGACAAGGCGGAGTCGTCATCTTCGGAAAAGAGTTCTTCGAGCATGGCGGAATCCTCTTCGTCGGTTGAAAGTTCGTCTAGCGAGGAGCCGTCTTCGTCATCTGTTGTGGAATCCTCTTCAAGCGTGGTGGAAAGCAGTTCAAGCGGCGAAGACATTGTTTCGAGTTCTAGCGAGTATTATAAATCTAATTGGGCGTATTTGGATAAGAATATCGTATATGACACTATTATAGACTCTCGAGATAATCAGGTGTATAAAGTTGTGACAATTGATTCACAGACTTGGATGGCGGAAAACCTGAATTACTATGATGAAAAAATTGTAGGTGATGCAATTTGCTTAGAGAACAAATCGTCTAATTGTGAAAAATATGGGAGATTATATAATTTACCTCTGTCTATAGAATATGATTCCCTTGAAACAACCCCATATAAATATCTTTATAAGACCGATACAATGAATATACAAGGCATTTGTCCAAACGGCTGGCGGATGCCAACGCTTAGTGATTGGAGAATTGTCGGGAGAAAATGGTCGGTGAGAACAACTGGTATTTCTATTTTGAAAAATTCTGGTTATTATGTAGAAAATAAAACCTACACAACAGATTCATTTTTTTGGACGGTTTCTGTTACGAGTGAGGATAGATATGTTTATGTAGCCCATTTCGATGTTGCTTATAAAAAATTTCTTGATAATAGGTTAATGAAACAATCAACGTTTGTTTCCGTTCGTTGTATAAAAAACAACTAAACATTAGAGGGAAACTATGTCAGACAAGAAAAAAATCCTCTTTTGGCCCGATGTTTACAAGGAGCAGGGCCACTGGCTGCCGACTGTAATACTTAAATAGTTCTATTCAAGATGAAGAATCGAATCCCTTGCTACGTTCTAGCCTTGCTGTGTCCCCTGCTTTGGGGGCTTTTCGCCTGTTCCGAAGACCGCACCGCAGGCGGAACGGTAGACGGGAACTCGATTGCAGGATACACCATTCCGGAACATCCGCTGGATTCTTCGAAAGTATTTGAAGATAAACTTTCTGCGTCTATTGATGATGACGAAATTGACTCAACCATTTACTGGTATGAAATCCATTTCAATGGTGAATGGGAACAGTATCTTACTACTGTTGACGGCACATGCTTCATCAATATCTATCGTCCGGAATATGGAGTGCTGATGGCAGGGAGTGCTTGGAGTGACAATTCGTATTATTATATATTCTATATATTCTTCCTTACTGCAGGTAATGATGGAGTTGTCTATCATGAAAAAATCTTCAACAACTATGGTAGCAAGGACTTGTGCGAAAAAGACCTTGCCGATATTGAGAAGTCCTGCAAAACGAGGGGGTGGGAATTGTATCGCCACTATGTAGAGTGCCTAGATGTTCGGGAAGTGCGTTTGACCTGTTCCTCTCCCGAAGTGCCGTTGACAGAAAACCCCGATGATATTCTGGAACGCTATGCTGAAGACATGAAGCAAAAGTGCCTGGACTATAAGTGATATGCGGAAGATTGCTTGTTTGATTCTGCTCTTGGCTGATATTGCGTTGTCATGTGAGGTTGTCACAATGTCAAGTCATGATTACCCTATTGTAGAAATCAACCTGTTTGATGAGAATAAGGTTGATATGGGCAAGGTGAAATCGGTTGACTATGGAAATGGTCTGCTTAAAGAAGAAAAGACCTTCCTGGCGTATCGTGCGGATTTGGATACATCGGTATATGTTTACTTGGATGGCAAGCAAATGAAATTTTATAAGATGTGTCATTCGGCCCAGGAGTGCGATAGTTTATACGAAGACTACGATTTTGCGAAGGTCATATCCGACGAAATGCACAAAATGGGGTCAAGGGGATTGTTTGTGCGCAAGTTTGACGCTGATTCCTTGTCTAGACATATCCTTGATGTGATGCTGTCGGAATCGTATAATGACTTTACCCTTTCCGGTATCTCTTATAATTACGATAGATCCTATAGTGACGAAGATGACCATGATGCCGATGTCGCGGCAGAGGCGCTGACGGCGGGAATGTTCTGCGAAGGTTTTTGCGATTTTATGGACACCTTGAGCCAGTGCCCGGAATTGGTTACGGCTAGTATTCCTGGAACCCGTCTTATGAATAGTGTGACTATTCACAAAATTTCGGGTAATGCCTACTTAGTAGAGAAAGATTGGCGCGATGAACTATATAGAATGTATGGCTTGAATGGTGTTGTGTTAGACCAGGGATATATACATGGTGGAATACTTTGGGTAAGGCAAACGCCTGTAATCCTGGAAATTTCGAATCAAAGGTTTTTGTTGAAATAGAGATGGTTTTACCTATTCTAGTTACAATTACGGTAATAATTTTGTTACGCATTTCCTAATAGATTACTTAGGTTGGAAGGGCAGGGGGTATTAACATGCGTATAGCGAAAACATTGTTGTTGTCTTGCTTCCTCTTTTTAGGATGCTTCGGGACAAGGCAAGAGACTGATAAGCAGCCTGTAAATAAAAATTACTCTAGATTTGTTGAATCGGACGGTATGGGAATGAATTATCAGTCTATAGAAGATCTTTTTAATGTGCGTTTTAATAGCAAGGACTTGGAATGG
>JAGAAW010000157.1 GCA_017615055.1 Fibrobacter sp. | reverse complement strand
TGTAAAGGCGACCATATTTGATGCAGTTGGCAGGGTCGTTACCAAAGCACCAACTAGTGGAATCGGAGGTGTAGCCACTATTATTATAGAGAACGCCAGTGTATGCGTAGTTCAAATTCTCCGCCATCCACACCTGACTGCCGATTTCTACGGTCTTGTAAGTTTGGCCGTCGCGGGAATCGGTCAAAGTTCCATATTCGCAATTGTCCTCGGTTTCGGTCTTGCACGGCGTCGCCAAGGTAACTGGGCTGCTACTGGATCCTTCGTGGCTGTCGCCGCTCAGGATGACGTTCTCCGAGCTGCTGCTGGATTTCGGAGCAGTGGCACTGCCCTTTACACAACGGACCGAACTCCCGATATACTTGTGACTGTAGCCCTTGCGTACAATGGTATCCGTGTACAATTTTATATCATACGCATAATCATCGTACCCTTCGTACCATTCAGAAGTCCAGAAGACAGCAGCCTCGCCCACAAAGTTCTTGCTCCCCCAGCCACCAGCGGGCAACACAGTGAAGCCGAAATCATCCGTACCATTGCCGTCACTATTCCAGCCACTCGTAGACTTGAGCATCGTGCCCGCAATCGAATCCCCACCGGCCGCATCGAGCAGCGTTCTCCATTCCGCAGTATCAGGCAGGTGCCAGCCGCTAGGGCATGCTTCCATTGCCGCACTCCATTCATAAAGGCGACCATACTTTGCACAGTATTTGGCAGAATCATTATAGCAGTAACTGGAATCCGTTTCAAAGTTCAGGTTTTCCGCCATCCAGACCTGGTTGCCGATTTTTACGGTCCTGTACGTTTGTCCGTCGCGCAGGTCCTTGAGCGTATTTGCTGTCGCATCGTATTCGCTGCCGGCGGTTGTTTTTGCGGAACTGCTGGATGCACTTGTTTCGCCATCGCTCGACTTCGGCGTGTCGCTGGAAGAACTGCTGGACCCTTCGGCTGGTTCAGGCTCCTTTGAAGAGCTGCTGCTCAAGACAACGCTATCGCCGTCCGCGTAGGCTTCGATGAACTTCTCGAATGCGGGAACATCCCCGATGTCCCAGGATTCGATGTTCTTGCGGATGGTCTCGAGTTCTCCGCTTGCCGTGGCCTCGATGGCCCATTCCGAAATTGCTGCCTTCGTGGTAGAATCCTTCCACTTGCCGGTTTCCGCGAACGAGTCCGCGAACTTGTCGAGACGCTTCGCCAATCCCGCGTCGTCCGTTTCAGCCAGCATCATCACGCTCACGGCAAGCAGCGCCGCGTTCTCGTCGCCCGACTCGAAGATATTCAGGTTTTCGAACTCCACGAAGTCGCCCTTGATGTCGAATGCCGCAAGCACTTCCTTTTCTGCCTGAGCCTTCGCTTCCGCGAACTTCTTGCCCTTTTCCGTCACGAGGAACATCAGGCGTTCGTATTCCAGTTCCGTGAGCACGTTGATGTTCACGTTCTTGCGGTCCTTGAGATCGGTCAGCGCATGCAGCGTCAACTCATCCGAAGACTTATTTCCGGTAATTTCGTTGCGGTAGATGCCCGTCACCTCGAACAGCGCGCATGTGGACTTGAGCGAGACATCCTCGACGGTAAAGTCGCCCTTGTCGCTCTTGACTTTGCCCTCAAAAATTTCGTCCGTAAATTTGAGCGTCTTGCAGTCGATTCCCTGCACAGTCACCGCAGCGCCCTTCACGAACGGGCCCTTCTGCGTCACGCCCGCCACATTCAGGTCGGCAATGATGCCCGCATCTTCGGTAGAGCCACCCGCAAACCCGCTGTCGTCATCGGAGCACGCCGTCACGACAATTGACACAAAGGCGAGCGACATAACCCAAAGAATGCCACCGCGAACAATGTCACGCAAATTATTTTTCATTTTGTTCCTCTCCTTTAAATTTAATCCCCTTTTTCTTTTCCAGGCGTTCGCTCAACGGGAACAGCTGCAAGTTCATGCGGTAAACCTGTTCGGTCTCTTCGTCTTCTGTCGCAATTGCCACGATGCGGCGGCGGAATTCCGCAATCTCTTTCCTGATCCGTTCGTACGCATTGCGCGTAAGCCCAAGCGTAAGGCCCGACATGTCGCGTTCCGAAAGCGGCAAGTCCAAAGCTTTCACCGCAAACTCCCCCATCTCTCGCTGCATTTCGCGGGCAGCCACCGGCACAGCATCTACTGGCCCCATCGACACGGATTTTTCTGTCTGATGGTAATTGCCGTTCCTGTCCTTCTTCAGGAGATCCGCCTTCACCAGAAAATCGAGCGTCTTCGAAACTTCCGCCGCCGAGATACTTTGCTTGCAGGCATGTGCCATCTCGAGCGGCTTTGCCCCGGGCATGTGCGGAGCCAGTTCGCGCAGCACCGGATTTTTCCATGACTTGAAGTAATCGAATTCCTCGCCGCCGAGCACCCGCACCTTGTGCGCCTGTGCCAATGCACAGCGTTCCTCGAAGGCGGCGCGTTTCGCCGCGTCGCTCTTCGCATGCGCGTAAGAAACCATCAGCACGAAATAGGTGTTCTCGAAACCCGCGAGCCCCATGGCGTTCGCGACCGAGCCAGCCGCACCGATACTCAGGTTTTTCTTGCCTTCGCAAACATACTTCAGGTATACCGGCGATGTGAACCCGGCATCGCGAGCAAACTCGCGCCACGTGAAAGCCGAACTGCGCTTACGTTCATCGTAGTAGTCCTGGATGAACTTGCGGTAATCGGTATATTCAACGATATCCTTCATAGGCATAAATATAGGTTCTTCGCCGCCTTTATGGAATACAAAATCCTCATTTTTGCGTAAATTTTACCACTTTTTGCCTTTTTAGCAAATTTTAGCATTTTGGAATACACAAAATGTGTCCCCAGAATACAGCAAAATACAGAAAAACCCCGCTAGCGTCCTAGCGAGGTCTTTTTCTCTCTCTTCTTTTCCCCTCGAGTTTTCCTTACTTGTCGTAAATGGTAATCTTTATATTGGCAAAGAATTTATAGCCTTCCGCGCCAAGGTCTCTGTAATAATCAACACTCGCAAAGACTTCGGCCTCATAGCGGAACCCTTCGACTTCTTTCTCGAAACGGTAGAACGTCAGTTCGCCGTCATATCCCACGTTTACAAAGTCCGTATAGTGCATTGACTCTAGATCGTCTATGGTAAGTGTTTCTTGGCTTTTCAAGGTAAATCCATGGGACTTCATCATCGAAGCGTATTCATCGGCTTTATCCTTTGCCTCGTCAAAATAATCCGCATTGTTATTGCCAACACTATATCCGAGTTGAGTATAACAACGCCAAGTCGTCCACTTTTCCTCATTAGAATAGTATCTCATAAAATAGCCCGCCGAATCCAGAACAAACTTTAGATCTTCAGGGATTTCCCTATACTTGGGCGAATTGTAATCTATCTTCGTCTCCGTCGGAATCTCGTCAACCCCTTCATCGCGAACGACGAGCTTTACGTAGAACATCTTCGACGGCATGGTTATGCCCATCGGCGTCCATACACGGACCTCGCCCTTCGTAATCACAAGCGTATAGACTTTGCCGCCAGACGTTTTCGTGTAAACATACGAATCCTCGGTATAATCGTTATCAAGCGAATCATTGGAATACGTCCCCTCATATTCGAAGCCCTTTTCCCCGGCTTTGTTTATCAGTTCCGTCGCAATGGAATCACACCCACTTCCAAGCGCAGGACTCTGGCCCCGCCACATAATCTGGGCACCATCCGCATATTCCTTGTACTCCGTTTTCTTTTCAAGGAAATCCTCGACGAAGGCCAATTCTTCGGGCAAATCCGGCAGGGTGTCCTTTTTAACTTCCACGGAACTTGAAGACGAAGAAACAAACGGGCTATAGATGGAACTCGAAGAAGCAACACTCGATGATGAAATATGTATCGGCAAATCTTCGAATCCTTTCTTCATCACAAATATAGCAGCATCGAACATGTAGGCCCCATAGCCTAATCCCACTGGAGACAGAGTCTTCGTCATCGCAATTTTATAAACGAGATCACCCTTCTTCGCAGAATAGATATAAGACAAACTATCATAGAACGAATGCAAATAGAACGATTTCAACGAATCACTCAACATTGTCTTTTCAAAAACAAATCCTTTCGCGCCCAAAGAATCCACCAACGCACTTGCGGCAGAATCCCTTGTCGTGGTATCATGGACATTTGTCCAAGATGTACATGTCCACACCCTCTGTTCGCCATCGCCATAAATCACCGGCCCACGGATAGTGCAGAACGCCTCCAAAAATTTAAGTTCCGAAGGGAGTTCAGAAAGCGAATCCCGCGAAGCCGATGAATTAAACGGGTTATAGACGGAACTCGACGAGGCAATACTCGAGGAAGATTCGTCCTTGCCGCTACTCGAACTCGATTCAGGCTCGTCGCCCGGAACATGCCAGCGGCCCTTTTCACAGACAAAGTATTCGTTATACGAGTTGCTGAGTTTGTTCTTATTGCGCTTGGTCTCGTTTTCGCGCTTGTCGGTGCAGGCGCCGAGGCCGTAGTTATCCCACCAGAAGTTGGACACGTACTTTTCGAAAGCAGGCACGGTATCGGCATACTTCCAGCCTTCCACGTTCTTGCGCACCTTCGAGAGCGAGCCCTTCAAGTCGACATCGCAGGCCCAGTCCGCAATCGCCGTCTTGGTGTCGGCATCGTCCCAGCTGCCGCCTTCCGCAAGCGAGATGCTGAACTCGCCCATGCGTTCGGTAAGCCCCGCCACATCAACGTCGCTCTGCAACAACACGCTTACCGCCAGGAGCGCCGCGTTTCCATCGCCGGTCTCGAAGATGTTCAGGTCTTCAGCTTCGCCAAATTCCCCCTCGATCCCGAACGATGCAAGCACTTCTTCTTCTGCCTGCGCCTTCGCTTCGGCGATGGACATCTTCTTCTTGGTGACCAGGTACATCACGCGCTCGTATTCCAGGTGCGTGAGCAGGTTGATGTTCACCGTCTTGCGGTTAGAAAGGTCGGTCAGAGCGCGGAGCGTCACCGTACCCGAAGACTTCTTGCCCGAAATCTCGTCGCGGTAGTAGCCCGTCGCCTCGAGAATCGCGTACTGCGATTCCAGATTGATATCCTTGATGGCAAAGTCGCCCTTGTCACTCTTGATGGAGCCCTTGAAGCTCTTGCCCGTCTGCTTGAGCGTGATGCCGTCCAGTTCCTGCACGGTCACCGCGGAACCCGTGACGAACGGGCCCTTCTGCGAAACGCCCGCCACATCCAAATCCGTGACGGCGGTAATGCCCGAATCACCCGAAGCGCCGCCAACGACATCCTTGCCGTCGGACGCGCTATCGGAACATGCCCAGAACATGGCCCCGACCGCGAGGCAACCCAAAATCCGATTCCACTTCATAACTGTTTCCTCGTTCATAAATTTACACTTTTTCATGAGAATCTCCCCCTTTAATTTTCCTTTTTCTTCTTCAAGTTTTCGCTCATCGGGAACAACTGCATATTCATGCGGTAAACGCGATCGGCCTCGTCTTCTTCTGTGGCTATCGCGATGACGCGGCGGCTGCAATCTTCCAGCTCCTTGCGGATCCTCTCGTAGGCGCGCTGCGTAAGGCCGAGCGTAAGGCCCGACATCATGCGCTCCGAAAGCGGCAGTTCCAGCGACTGGATGGCAAACTCCCCCATTTGCCTTTGCAGGTCGCGCGCCGCCACCGGCACAGCATCCACGCTCCCCATCATGATGGCCTTGTCCGTCTGCACGTAGTTGCCACTCCTGTCCTTCTTCAGGAGTTTCGCCTTCACCAGGAAGTCGAGCGTCTCGGAAACTTCCGCCGCCGAAATCTTCTGCCTGCAGGCCTTCGCCATTTCAAGAGGCTTGGCGCCGGGCATGTGCGGAGCCAGTTCGCGGATTACCGAATTCTTCCACGACTTGTAGTAATCGAATTCCTCCCTCCCGAGAATTCGAACCTTGTGGGCCTTCGCCAACGCACAGCGTTCCTCGAATGCTGCCCGCTTGGCGGTATCGCTCTTGGCATGCGCATACGACACCATCAAGATAAAGTAATCGTACTCGAAACCGACCAGCCCCATCGCGGTCGCCACCGAGCCCGCCGACGCGATGCTCAAATTCTTTTTCCCCTCGCAAACGTACTTCAGGTAGACATCCGAAGAGAAGCCCGCCTTCTGGGCAAAAGCATGCCAAGAAAAAGCGGAGCAGCGCTTGCGTTCATCGTAGTAGTCCTGAATGAACTTGCGGTAATCTGTGTATTCGACTATTTCCTTCATGGTATCAAATATAGGTTTGTTTTCGCCGTTTAGAACATAAAATTTGCGTTTTTGAGCAAATTTTACCACTTTTCGCCTTTTTACTAAAAATTTCGCAATTTAGAACATGCCCCGCATGTTCCCAGAACATGGCGAATTATCTCATAACAAAAAGCCCCGCCATTTCTGGCGGGGCCTTCTCCTCTTTTCCCTTCTTACAGTAAGTCTAGTTCTTCACGCAGCGGACATACGCCCTTTTCTGCACTTCCGAGTTGGACACATAATTCCAGTCGATAGAGATTTCAACGGTATAGAATTCAGACTCAGAATCCAATAAGGGGTACTCGCTGTCGAAGAACGAACGATTCCATTCATCGGCGTCCTGATCGGTGGGCTGGAAAGCCCCATTGGGCGCATAAGTATGGTAATAGGCATGCAGGTATTTTTTGTCAAGCGGAGTAAGGTTGAAATCAAAC
>JAGAAW010000156.1 GCA_017615055.1 Fibrobacter sp. | reverse complement strand
CGGCGGCCAATGCGGCGGATGCGGCGGATGGTGCGGCCGCACTTGCACTTGGTCTTCTCGATGGCGGTAATGTCGCGGGTGCGGTAGCGGATGATGGGCATGGCCTTCTTGCTGAGCGTAGAAAGCACGAGTTCGCCCTCTTCGCCGTCCGGCAGCGGTTCAAGCGTTTCGGGATCCACGATTTCGGGGTAGAAGTGGTCTTCGAAGATGTGGATGCCGTCGCGGCACTCGCATTCGCAGCCCACGCCCGGGCCCACGATTTCGGAAAGGCCGTAGATGTCGTAAGCCTTGATGCCGGTCTTTTCTTCGATGTAGTCGCGCATGCCGTCGCTCCAGGGTTCTGCACCGAAGATACCGCGCTTCACTTTGAGGTCACGGATGTCAACGCCCATCTTTTCGGCAACGTCGATAATACGTACAAAGTAACTCGGGGTTCCGCCCACTGCGGTAACGCCGAAGTCCTTCATGAGCATCACCTGGCGTTCGGTATTGCCGCCGCTGATGGGGATGACGGTTGCGCCGAGGGCTTCAAAGCCGCCGTGGATGCCAAGACCGCCGGTAAACAGGCCGTAGCCGTAGAAGTTCTGCACAATGTCGGTGCTCCTGAACCCGCAGGCGAGGAGGCCGCGCTTAACGACCTGGGCCCAAACGTCCATGTCTTCCTTGGTGTAGCCGACCACGATGGGCTTGCCGGTGGTGCCCGAACTTGCGTGCAGGCGCACGACTTCGCTCAGATCGACGGCGAACAGGCCGTACGGGTAGGTGTCGCGCAGGTCCTTCTTCATGGTGAAGGGGAGCTTGGCAACGTCCTTGAGGCTCTTGATGTCTTCGGGCTTGAGGCCCTTCTCGTCCATGCGTTCACGGAAAAGCGGAACTTTCTCGTAGGCGAGCTTTACGGTGGCACGCATACGCTGCAGCTGCAGGTCGCGCAATTTTTCTTCGGGCATAAAATCCAGCGCCATCTCGGGCAGGACCTTGTTTTCTTCGTCATTCCAGGCGGTTGAACGCATATAAATCCTCTAAAAAAGAGTGGTTGAAATTTAACGAGAAGAATTTAGTCTTTTTAAGCCGGGAAAGAAAGAAAAAAAATATAAAAGTTTTCTTCATCGCCGCTTTTTTCACCTTGGTCGCCGCATTTTTTACAATCAGTGAAAAGTTGACGGACAAAGTGCGTTTTTCGGCAAATCCGGTTGGGCGGAACATTTCAATTTTTGTATTTTTGTGCGGTATTTTAAGTTTTTTGAATCTATAGGTAGGTTTATTCTGCGTACCCGTCTGATTTTATTGATTCTGTGTATTGTTGGTCTTGTTCAGGCCCAGCTATTGGACATGTCCCAGATGCCTGTGGACTATATGGCCGAAAACAAGGTGAGGAAGGTCAAGGTCGAAGGTAACGTGAACATGGACCAGCGTGCGGTGTTGGGCCGAATCGGCATCCGCGATGGCCAGACTTTTTCGCCCACGATACTTTCTGACAAGGTCCAGGAGGCGGTGTCCGCCCTCTACAAGCAGGGCTATTTTGACGACGTATCTGCTTGGGTCGACTATATCGACAACAGCACCGAGGTCGACCTCATTTTCAAGATTAAGGAACTTCCCGCCCTCGATACCGCAATCATAGACGGTTGTGACGAGGTCTCCGAAGACGACTTGCGCCTCAAGATGCGCCTGATTCCGGGCCAGGTTTATAGCAAGAGCCAACTGGAACGCGACCGCCAGGCGATGATCGACTACTACCATTCCGAAGGCTTCTTGCTGGCCGAGGTGGGCTACCGCGAGACTCCCGTAGACGACAACAAGAACATGGTGACCTTCATTATCCGCGAGGGCGAGAAGGTGAAGGTGCGCCGCATAGAAATTACGGGTAACGACAACGTGCCCGCGATAGACATTACCGACCACATGCTCACGAAGGTGGACCAGTGGTACGGCGGTGGCGAGTTCAAGGAGACTGTTTTTGAGGCCGACCGCGATACGGTGTTGAACGCCATCCGCCACTTTGGCTACCTGGATGCGGAACTTACCGAATACCGTGCCGAATACCTGCCCGATTCCAGCTGCCTGTTCTACCTGGGCCGCATGGTGCCGGTGGGCGAGCGCCTGCAGCCGCTCTACGACCAGTTGAACCGTGCGATGGGCGACCCGGCGACGGCCATGTACAAGATGGCGGGCAAGCCCACGATGCAGGTTTCGCACTTTTTCCGCACCTCCAAGGAGATGTCGCACCACGGGTACGTGACCCGTCCGCTCCCGGTGGTCAAGGAAGAGGAAGATGCCCTCAAGCTTATCAACGACATTATCCGCTACGAGGATTCCCGCAAGGAATGGCTCAAGATTGTGGACGGTCGCAAGTTCAACAACCCGAAAATCGACTCGCTCAAGAAACTCAAGAAGCGCTCGGAATACGAGGAAAAGTTGCTCGTGCGCTACATGATCGAGGACATGTTCCCGCTCCTGAACAAGTACGACAATATCCACACCTCGAGCGATATCTGCATCCACATCGGCATGGTGGAAGGCCGCCGCTACTACATGGGCAACGTGCACTTCTCGGGTAACGAGGTCCTGAACGACAAGGTGCTTGGCTACGCTTTCCGCCTGGATAGCGGTGCGGTGTTTGACCAGTACCTCTACGATGCCTCCAGGAAGGCTCTGCTTGACGTTTACCGCGAGGACGGCTACCTGTTTGCCCAGTACGACGAGGAACGCACGTTCGTGAACGATTCCGTGGTGAACCTCACGTACCGCATGCGCGAAGGCCTGCCCGCAAGCATCCACAAGGTGTATATCCACGGCAATACCAAGACGAACGAGAAGGTAATCCGCCGCGAGGTGCGCCTGTATCCGGGCGATACGTACCGCCAGTCGCTGCTCGAACGCAGCTTCCGCGAAATCATGCAGCTCAACTACTTCGATATGGTGGTGCCCGATATCAAGATTTACGGCGAGCAGGAGGTGGACCTCGACTTCACCGTGCAGGAGAAGGAAGCGGGTACCGGCCAGTTTAGTTTGGGTGTTTCGTACAGCGAGAGCGATGGTCTTGTGGGTACGGCAAGTATCTCTATCCCGAACTGCTGTATGGGTGACGGCCAGGCCGCTAGTTTGAGCGTGGAATACGGTGCCGACAAGAAGAGCGCATCCATCAGCTTCCAGGAACCCTGGCTCCTCGACAAGCCGATTACCCTCGGTGCAAGCCTCAGCTACTCCTGGTGGAACATGGAAGACTACGGCGACCCGAACATTACCCGCTACGGCGGTTCCGTATACGTGGGTAAGCGCCTCAAGTGGCCCGATGACTACTTCTACGGCCAGGTCGGTTACAGTTGGCTCATGAACAAGCAGGGCCCCAACATCGATGACAGCTACGTGGTGTACACCGGTATCGAATCGGCTATCAACTTCCGCCTAGTGCGCGACGACAAGAACCTGCCGCAGTTCCCGACGGAAGGCTCCCGCTACCAGCTCGATATCCAGGTGGCCGATGGCGTGCTGTTCAGCGACTTCGAGTTTGTCAAGACGGAGCTCACCATCAAGTGGTGGTTCCCGCTGTTCCGCGACCGCCTCGCGATTGCGCTTACCAACGAGTACGGCGTGATGTTCGGCGACCAGTTGCAGTACCGCACGCTGTTCACGATGGGCGGCGTGATGGGCTACGAGGGCAACATGCGTGGTTACAGCTCGGGCTCTATCGGTTACCGCCGTTTGGGCCGCAGCTACCAGTACACGGGTGCTGAACTCCAGCTCGGCATTGTGCCGCAGGTGTTCTACCTGTTGCCGTTCTTCTTCGACGCGGGTAACGTGTTCGGTGAACGCTACGACCCCAAGACGAAGGTCGCAAAGCCAAGCAGGAACCCGCTCAGCGAATGGGATCCGTCGAGCCTCAAGAAGGATATCGGTTTCGGTTTCCGCGTAGTGGTGCCTATGCTCGGCATTATCGGGTTTGACTTCGCCTGGCCGCTCGATGTGGGCGAGACCTACACGGGTCTGCAGCGCACTCAGGTGGGCGATATGGAATTCAACTTTGTCATCGGTCAGGGATTCTAAGGAATCGGGAGGCTCTATGATTCGCAAGGTCTTAATCGCGTTGATGATGGTGTTCGCGTGCGCAAGTTTCGCCGAAGACGGCCTGCGCATCGCCCACGTGGATTCCAAGCTCATCTTCGACGGCTACAAGGGCACCAAGAAGGCCCAGGAAGAGTACGACCGCCAGGTGGCCAAGTGGGAACAGCAGGCCAACCTGCTGCAGAAGGAACTTTCCGCCATTAAGGAAAAGCTCGACAAGCAGTTGCTGATGCTCAGCGATGAAAAGAAGCGCGAACTCGAGGCGGAGTACAACAAGAAGGATATCGAACTCAAGACGTTTATCGACCGCGTTTATGGCCGTAAGGGCGAACTCATCACCCAGAACGAGAAGGTGAGCGCGCCCATTATCCAGCTTATCCGCAAGGCGGTGAACGAGATTGCCCTGCAGGAGGGCTACGACATGGTCGTGGACCGCGCTACGGGTGCGGTACTGTTCTGGAAGAAGGAAAACGACCTGACCAACAAGGTGCTTGAGTACCTCAACAGCCGCTAGTTTCCGGGGCTCCCCGGTTTGTTGTCGCCGCCGCAACTTACAAAAAAATTGCGGTAAAAAATCCCCTACACAAAACGTGTAAATTTTTCTAAATTTGGCCCGTTCTTAAATCACGGAGTGCCAGATGACCAATATTCACGCCAAGGAAACCCTTCAAAGCTTCCTCGTGGGCGTAAAAGCGACCATTACCCCTGAATCTGTGCGGGTACTCCGTCGAGGCTACACCAAGAAAAACTTCATGAGCGACCTCATGTCGGGCCTTATCGTGGGCATTCTCGCGCTCCCGCTCGCCATCGCGTTCGCCATTGCCTCGGGCGTGGGTCCCGAACAGGGCCTCTACACGGCGATTATAGCGGGTTTTGCGATTTCCCTGCTGGGTGGTTCCCGTTTCCAGATTGGCGGTCCCACGGGTGCCTTTATTGTGATTGTCTACGGCATCGTAAGCCAGTACGGCTACGACGGCCTGGCTTCCGCGACGCTCCTCGCGGGTATCCTGCTCATTATCTTTGGCATTGCCAAGTTCGGCGCCATTATCAAGTTCATTCCGTACCCGGTTACGGTAGGCTTTACCGCGGGTATCGCCATCATCATCGCGCTCGGCCAGGTCCCGAACTTCTTCGGGCTGCGCTTCCTCGCGAAGGACCCGGCCGATGCCATCGGCAAGATCAAGCTTTATGCGTCGTCTTTTGATACCGTGAACATGTATGCGGTGATTGTTGGCCTTGTTGCTCTTGCGGTCTGCATCCTGTGGCCGAAGATCACCACGAAGATCCCGGGCTCGCTGGTGGCGATTGTGGTCGCGACCGTGATGGTGAAGGTCCTTGGCTGGGATGACCCGCTTACGGGCCACGGCGTGGTGACCATCGGCATGAAGAACCATATCCCGAGCGGGTTCCCGGTGCCGCACCTGCCCAATATCAGCATCGAGATGATGCAGAAGGTGTTCCAGCCGGCTTTGACGATTGCCATCCTCGGTGCAATCGAGTCCCTGCTTTCTGCGGTCGTTGCCGACGGTATGACCAGCACCAAGCACCGCTCCAATACCGAACTCTTTGGCCAGGGCGTGGCGAACATCCTTTCCCCGATTTTTGGCGGTATCCCCGCGACGGGCGCGATTGCCCGTACTGCGACAAACATCCGTAACGGCGCGGTGAGCCCGATTTCGGGCCTGGTGCATGCGGTTGTCCTCCTGCTCATTATGCTTGTGCTCGGCAAGTATGCCGAAATGATCCCGATGGCGGCACTCGCTGCAGTGCTTTTCCAGGTGGCGTTCAACATGTGCGGCTACCGGAGCTTCATCAAGATGTTCAAGGCCCCCAAGAGCGACGTAATCGTGATGCTCGTGGCCTTCTTCCTCACGGTGATTATCGACCTGACGGTGGCAATTGAAGTGGGCGTGTTGCTGGCAGCGGTGCTGTTTATCAAGCGCATGAGCGATGTCTCTGAGATGGAGACGGTGACCGAAGCCCTCAAGGAAGACGACGAGGAGGCCGCGCACAACGAACTCAGCCGTCAGGTGCCGAAGGGCGTGGTGGTTTACGAACTCGCGGGCTCGCTGTTCTTTGGCGCGGTCGACAAGTTCAAGGACACGATGGCCCGCATCTCGGACAAGCCGAAGATTCTCATTCTGCGTATGCGTAGCGTGTCGAGTATCGATGCTGCAGGTATCCAGATGATCGAGGACCTGCTGGTGCGCTGCAACCGCGAAGGGACGCAGCTCCTGCTCAGTGGCGTGCATGCCCAGCCCGTGGTGGCCCTGACCCGCGCAGGCGTGCTCAAGCAACTCGGTGAAGAAAATGCCCTCGGTAACATCGACGCGGCGCTCAACCGTGCACGCGAACTGCTTGGCCTCCCGGTGGTGGATGCCTCGCACGAGGTGCAGCCTGCGCCTACTGTTTCCTGGGAAAAGAGCCTCGATAAGCCTTGGATGCCCGAAGAGTCTAACGCCGCGATTGCCGAAGAAACGCCCGAAGTTATTGCCGAGAAGATGATGGACGAACCCATCAAGATTATCGAAGATAAGTAGTTTGTAATAAAGTCCCCCGAACGCTTTCTGTTATTTTTGTGACGTGCAAAAAATTTTCGGGGGGATTCGTCTCGCATCGCAAGGCTTTGTGCAGTATGACGTGAGCGATATCGCAGTGTGATTTTGCTTACTTTGAAATTGGAATATTACATTCTATATTATGGAGCAAGGATAAGGGATGGATAAAATGATGACTACAATTCTCAAGGATTTAGCCTCTAGAACGTTCTTCGCGAACTTCATGGTCGCCTTCATGGGCGTAACCCTCTACCTCATCAACTCTCTCTCATAATATTTTTCATCGGCTCCTAAAAAAAGGCTGCCTCTTCCAAGAGACAGTCTTTTTTGTGTTGAAAATGCGGGAAAATGGCCGTTTTTGCCCGAAAAAGCCGCTTATAGTTCCTGTAGCAGGCGCTTTTTCGCGGGGCCTTCGGGCAGGGGCGCGAAGGTATCGAACGCAAATGCGTGCATGAGCATCTTGCGGGCCGCCTTTTCGGGGATACCTCGGCTCACCAGGTAGAACATTTGCTCCGCGTCAAGTTCGCCTACGGTATTGCCGTGCGTGCATTCCACGTCGTCATGGTAGATCTTGAGCACCGGCTTCACGGAAACACTGCTGTTTTCGGAAAGGAGGATGGTGTTCACGAGCTGGCTCGAGAGCGTCTTGGTGCATCCGTTGCCTACGATGACGCTCCCGTCGTAACTTGCGGTCGCGTTGCCGTCGAGCAGGTTGCGCGAAAGTTGCGTGCTCGTAGTTTCGGGGGCGTTGTGGTAGATGTGGAGCCTGTGGTGGCTCGACGATTCCCCGCCGAGCACGTTCAGCGTGCGGGCATCAAAACTCGCTCCGGGGGCGTTCAGGAAGGCATCTATGCTCACGCGGGTAATGCCGTTCCCGCGCTCGATGGCCGAAAAGCGCACGTTGCTGCCGGCCGCCTGCGTAATGCGGAAGTGCCTGAAGGTGAGCGGCAGGTCGTTTGCGGGGTTCGCGAAGAATATCTCCACGCTGGCGCCTTCGCCCACGTTGATGTCGAATCGTTCCGCGCAGATGGGGTGCTGTACCTTGTTGTCGAGAATCTCGATGCTTGCCTTCGCGTTCTTGCCGATGTTGAGCACCGTATGCCCGTAGTCGTTGTTGCATTTGAGCATCGCCATCTCTTCGGAACCGTCGGCGATGTTCTGGACCATCGTGTGGGCGTTTTGTGCCACCGGGAGGAGGGCCGCAAAGTCATTTTCTTCCGAAAAGTCGTCACTGCTGGTGCACGCGTCGGGGAATTCGGGCGCGGGGATCTTTGCCACGGGGAAAAACGTCCACAGTTCGTTGTTGCGGCGGGGCATTCCCAGTTGCTTTATGCGGGTAATGGCGTCCATCGTTATTCCTCGATCCAGTCGTAGCCCTGCTCTTCTAACTTGAGGGCGAGTTCCGGGCCGCCGGAGAGGATGATCTTTCCGTGGCGCAGCACGTGCACGTAGGTGGGCTTGATGTAGTCCAGGAGCCTCTGGTAGTGCGTCACCAGGATAACCGCCTTCTCCGGGCTCATGATGTGGTTGATTCCGTTTGCCACGATGCGGAGCGCGTCGATATCCAGGCCGGAGTCCGTCTCGTCGAGGAAACTCACCTTCGGGTCGAGAATCGCCATCTGGAGGATTTCGTTACGCTTCTTCTCGCCGCCGCTCATGCCGTCGTTCACGCCGCGTTCACGGTAGCGTGCGTCCATCTCGAGCAGTTGCATCTTTTCTTCGCAAAGTTTCTTGAAGTCGTCGTCGTTTATCTCGGGCTGCCCGAGGAAGGCGCGCTTGCTGTTGAACGCCATCTTCAGGAATTCCACGTTGTTCACGCCCGGGATTTCGGTGGGGTACTGCGTGCTGATGAACAGTCCCGAGTTGGCGCGCTCGTTAATATCCATCTCGAGCAGGTTCTTGCCGTCGAGTTCCACGAAACCGCCGTCCACGTGGTAGGCGGGGTGGCCCATAATCACCTTCGAGAGCGTGCTCTTGCCCGACCCGTTGGGGCCCATGATGGCGTGGACTTCGCCCGGTTTTACCTCGAGGTTGATACCCTTGAGGATCTGTGTTCCGTCTTCGATGCTTGCTTTGAGATCTTTGATTGATAACATGTGGCTATCCTTGCGTGGCGGCTAGAATGCTGATTAAAGGCTGTTTGCTCTTTATGAGTTGTTCGGCGAGGATGTCGATAGATACCTTGCCGTTCCGGTACTGCGTCTCGAGCTTTTCCATGTTCTGCATGAACTTGTTCAGGTCGAGCCGCTTTTGCACGCCCTCGGGCGTGTCGAGTGCGATATTCTTGCGGAATCGGTCGCAGAGCCGCAGGTTCAGCACCATGAGGCTCTCGTAGAACTCGTAGATTTCTTTCGGGGTCTTCCAGGATTCTTCGGGCAGGGCTTCCATGAACTGCTTCAGCAGCGGCGAAAGTTGATCGTAGAGCGCCTGGGGCGAAAAGTGCCCCGTTTCGCTGTAGCCCGCGACGATGGTGTTCACGAACTCGTCGATGATTCCCGATTCAAAGAACTGGATTCCGCTTGCGGCGAGTTCCACGTCAAAGTATTCGCAGGCGCGGTCGAGGAGCGTGGGGTTGTGCACGAGCAGGTTCGCAAAGCGGACCTCGAGTTTCGAGAGCAGTTCCCACGGGACGCGCTCGGGCTCTGCGGACTGCTGCGGTATGTCGCCGTATTCCGCGAGTTCTGGGTCAGGCTGTTGCTGCTGGGGCGCGGGCGCCTTCGGTACCCTTTGCGTGCGGATTCCCTGGATGCCCTCGAGCGAACGCGACGTATCGAAGCGTTCGGCGATGAGTTTCACGTACTGGTTCCTGAGTTCGGTGTCCTGGATGCTCTTTACGATGGACTTCGCGTAGGTCACGAACTTCGCGCGCTTCTCGATGCTCTGGAGGTCCGTGTTGTTGGCAAGGTAACTGAGCCAGTCTTCGGCGTGCTGGAGTTGTTCCCGGAAGGCTTCCGCTCCCTGCTCGTTCACGAAGTTGTCGGGGTCTATCTTGGTGCCGTCGGGGCGCGAGAGTGCAAAGATCCTCGGGACAATCCCCTTGGGGAGCACAATCTCGAGGGAGCGCATGGTCGCCTTGCGTCCGGCCGCATCGCCGTCGAACACGAGGTAGGCGGTTTTCGCGTAGCGCGAGAGAATATTTGCCTGGATTTCGGTAAGTGCGGTGCCCGACGCTGCTACCACGTTCTGCACGCCGCCCTGATACAGGCTGATAAGGTCAAAGTAGCCCTCGACGATGATGACCGCGTTCTCTTTCGCGATGGCTGCACGGCTGTGGTTGAAACCGAACAGTATCTCACTCTTGTTGTAGAGCGCCGTGTCGGGGCTGTTCATGTACTTGGGGCGTTCGAAGCCTTCCTGTTTCGGGGCGAGGTCGCGCCCACCAAACGCCACGACGGTTCCGGACTGGTTCTGGATGGCAATCATCAGGCGGTCGCGGAACTTGTCGTCGATGCCGCCGTTCTTCTTTTCGGTGGCGAGGCCCGCCTTGACGCAGTCGCGTGGCGAAAAGCCGTTCTTTGCGGCGTAGGCGATAAAACCTTCGCGCGAGTTGGGGGCGTAGCCTATGCGGAACGCCTTGCGTGTCTGTTCCGAGACGTTGCGCTTGGCGAGGTACTCGAGCGCCTTCTCGCTCAGGGTGAGTTGCTGCTCGAACCAGTCGCAGGCAAGTTCGTTCAACTTGCGGACCATGCCCTTTTCTTCCTGGACTTCGGCACTCTCCTTGGATGCGTACTTAGGCAAGGTAAAGCCCACAAAATTCGCAACCCATTCTACCGCGCCGTTAAAGTCGATTTTCTCGTGCTCCTGCACGAATTTGAACACGTCGCCACCCGCGCCGCAGGCAAAGCACTTGTAGATGCCGAGCGTGGGGTTAACTGTCATGGAGGGGGAGTGGTCGTCGTGGAACGGGCATACGCCCACGTAGCGGTTTGTGCCGGATCGCTTCAGCGGCAAGAACTGCTGAATCACAAGCGAAATGTCCGCTTGCGACTTGAGCTGCTGAATCACGTCATCCGGGTAAAAGGGCATATATAAAATTTAGCATTTTCTTATATTTAAAGCGGATAATAGGAGGAAATATGCGTTCACTTTGGTTTGGTGTTCTTGCGTGTGCGGCATTGCTTGTCGCCTGTAGCGACAACGATAGCGATGTTACGACCCAGCCTTCGGGCGATTCTTCATCCAGCGAGGATATTCTGTTCAGTTCCAGCGTCGAGCCTAGTAGTGGCCTGGTGGAATCGTCTTCGTCTAGTCTGGCCGCTTTGGCAACGCCCTGCAAAACAGAGACAGAAGACAACTGCGAATACGGTGAATTAACTGACGACCGCGATGGCAAAAAATACAAGACGGTAAAGATCGGTGACCAGTGGTGGATGGCGGAGAACTTGAACTACGAAACTGGAAGTAGCGATTGCTTCAGTTATGGAGATACCAATTGCGTCAAGTACGGGCGCCTTTATGCTTGGGGTGATGCAATGGACAGTGCAGGGACATGGAGCGCGAACGGCAAGGGTTGTGGCCGTTTTGGAAAGGATTGCTCGCCGATTTATCCCGTGCGCGGGATATGCCCTAACGGTTGGCACCTGCCGGACACAACGGAATGGGCGACCTTGCTTGCCGCGGTTGGCGGTAGAGAAATCGCTGGAAAAAAACTCAAGTCCATGTCTGGTTGGTATGATTACAAAGGTGAAAAGGGCGGCGGCACGGATGATTTTGGGTTCTCGGCGCTCCCTGCAGGCCTTTTGGGTGACGATGGGTATTACGACGAAGGCGAAGACGCGTATTTCTGGAGTTCTGTACAGCGCAGGAGCATTGATGCGTATGAAGTGTTCTTGTGCAACCAATGGGACAAGGCGGAAATGTCCAAGTTTACCGGCAGTAAGGACTATCCTATTTCGGTCCGTTGCATCAAGGACGATG
>JAGAAW010000155.1 GCA_017615055.1 Fibrobacter sp. | reverse complement strand
GCGTGCCCGGCAAAGCGGACTGCGGCATCGGCTGCGCACCCTGCTGCTCTTCCGAGATGGCGTTGCTTTCGGAAGTAGCGGCCTGGCCGGCGAGACCCGCGGCCTTAGCGCCCTCAGCGCTCAACTGCTCTGCACCCTGCTCGGCGTTCGCGGCACCTTCGCCAGCGTTCTGGGCAGCCTCTGCAGCGGCCTTCCTCTCGGCGTCAATCTGTTCCTGGCTCTTGAGCTGCAACTGGTCCGGAGAGACGGTCATGCCGTTCGGGAGCGTAATGCGGATGTTCAAGATACGCAGGGCAGTGAGGGTAGCAATCTTCTCGAGGCAGCCCTCGAACAACTTGAAGCCCTCGTTCTTGTAGACCATCAGCGGGTCCTTCTGGGCGTAGCCGTGGAAGCGGATGGCATCCTTCAACTGGTCCATCGCGTACAGGTGTTCCTTCCACACCTGGTCAATCGTCATCAGGAGGAAGCGGCGCTCGATATTGTGGAAGTCGGCTTCCGGGATAATCTTCGTGAGCTTGTCGTAGCGAGCCTTGCAGAGCCCGATAATCTCGTCAAGAACCTGCTCCGGAGTCTTGTGCATGGCCTCGTCGAGCGTGAGGTTGTATTCCATGCTCAAGGTGCGCTGCAGGTCGGTGTGCAGGCCTTCGAGGTTCCAGTCCTCGGGGTAGCTCTTCGCAACGATGTAACTGGAGACCTTGATATCGCAGGCGTCCTCGATACGGTCCATGATTTCCTGACGGATGTCCTCGCCGTTCAAGATACGGCGGCGGAGCCCGTAAATCACCTTGCGCTGCTCGTTCATCACGTTATCGTAGTCGAGCAAGTGCTTACGGATATCGAAACTCTGGCCTTCCACGCGACGCTGTGCACCGCGGATAGAGCGGCTCACGATCGGGTGGGTAATCACCTCGTCCTCGCCCACGCCAAAGCGGGTCATCAGGTTCTTCACGCTGTCGCCACCGAAGATGCGCATCAGGTTGTCATCGAGGCTCAAGAAGTACTGGCTGGAACCCGGGTCGCCCTGACGGCCGGAACGGCCGCGCAGCTGGTTGTCAATACGGCGGGATTCGTGGCGCTCGGTACCAAGCACGTGCAAGCCGCCAAGTTCGGTAACTCCCGGGCCAAGCGCAATGTCGGTACCGCGGCCAGCCATGTTGGTCGCAATGGTCACCTTGTCCTTGTAACCGGCGTACTGGATAATCTCGGCTTCGCGCCCGTGGTTCTTCGCGTTCAAGACTTCGTGCGGAATGCCTTCCTTTTCCAAGAGACCGTGCAGGTGCTCGGACTTCTCAATGGATGCTGTACCCACGAGGAGCGGCTGGCCCTTGCCATGGCGTTCCTTGATTTCTGCCACGATGGCGCGCCACTTGGCGTCTTCGCTCTTGTACACCATGTCCTGCAGGTCCTGGCGGATGCAGGGCTTGTTCGTGGGAATCACCCACGTGTTCATGTTGTAAATCTTGATGAATTCCGTCGCTTCGGTTTCGGCGGTACCCGTCATGCCCGAGAGCTTCTTGTACATGCGGAAGTAGTTCTGGAACGTGATGGTCGCAAGCGTCTGGTTCTCGCGACGGATCTGCACGCCTTCCTTCGCCTCGATGGCCTGGTGCATGCCGTTGCTGTAACGGCGGCCTTCCATGAGGCGGCCCGTGTTCTCGTCCACGATGACGATTTCGCCATCGCGCACGATGTAGTCCACGTCCTTCTCGTACAGGTGCCAGGCGCGGAGTGCCTGGTCAAGGTAGTGCACCCAGTCGGCGTGCTCGCCGTAGAGGTTCGTAATCTGGAGCAGGCTCTCGACATGGTTCACGCCCTTCTCGGTGAGCATGATATACTTGTCCTTCTCGTCGACGCCGAAGTCCTTGTTCTTGATAAGTTTCTGGGCAATCTCGTTCGCCTTCGAGTACTTGTCGGTCGCATCCTCGGCAGGGCCGCTGATGATGAGCGGGGTACGCGCCTCGTCAATAAGGATGGAGTCCACTTCGTCCACGATGCAGAAGTTGAGTTCGCGCTGCACCAGCTGCGAGGGGTCGACCGCCATGTTGTCGCGCAGGTAGTCGAAGCCAAACTCGTTGTTGGTACCGTAGGTCACATCGCTGTTGTAACTCGTGCGGCGCGTTTCTGGGTCGAGCCCGTTCACGATAAGGCCCACCGTGAGGCCCAGGAACTTGTACACGAGGCCCATCTGCTTCGCGTCACGGCCGGCGAGGTAGTCGTTTACCGTCACCACATGCACGCCGTGGCCGCCGAGGCCGTTCAGGTACACCGGGAGGGCGGCAGCAAGGGTCTTACCTTCACCCGTCGCCATTTCGGCAATCGCGCCCTCGTGGAGCACCAGGCCACCGATCATCTGCACGTCGAAGGGCATCATGCGGAACGGCTTCACCGATTCCGGGTAGAGTTCACGCACCTTCGCGTAGAGGGCAGCAGGCAGGTACACCTCCCACTCGTTCTTGCCGCTGGCGAGTTCCGCCTTCGCGTCGTTCGCCGCATCCTGCAGTTCAGGGCCGAGGCGGCTGAAGTCGAAGCCGAATTCCGGCTTGAAGATGTTGAAGATACCGAGCCTGCGGTCACAGGCCTCCTGGCACACCGCAAAGGCATCGACCTTGATATCGTCGAGGGTCGCACCGTTCGCAAGTTTCTCGCGGAATTCCGCGCTCTTCGCGGCGAGGGCGGCATCGTCCAGGGCCTCGAGCGCATGCCTAGCCTCGTGAATCTTCGCGATAACAGGGCGGAGTTGCTTGACCTTGCGTTCGTGCGGAGTCCCGAAAACCTTGTGGAGGACAGTATCTACTATGCTCATAACGTTCCTTTATAACGGCCGAAGGCGTACCCGCGGCCACAGATTAAAATTTTAACGTCTGCAAATTTAGAAAAAACGCCCGCCATAAAGACCCCCGCAGGCAGCGGGAGCCCCAAAACACGCGATTTTAAGGAGCAGGACGCACTACAGGCGGTGCAGCCCGCGGTTCCCGTGTTCACGGAGCCAGTTCTCGAAGGCGATTTCCCACTTCTCCTTCTCGCACACCGGCACAAACCGCCCCTCATGGCGGTAGAGTTTCCAGCAGGCATATATGAACAGCACGGCGGCAAGGCCGACAACACAGACGAACTTAATCACGAGAACCGTGAATTCGCAATCTCCAAACAGCAAGGCCATCTAAACCCCTTTTGTCTCCAATCAACAGACAAACATCCAAAACCGGGGGCAAAATATAGATACATCTCGCCACGGGATTACGACAAAAACCCTATTCGTTTCTTTCAAAAAACTTACGCTACGCACAAAGTAAAGAAATTTGTACGTAGAGAGGTCTAAAAGCAGTTCACGAAGTTCTCAAACTTTTGCATACAGCAGCCTCCCCTCTCGAGCAATGGCAGCCTTCAACTTGTCTGAAACGACCTCGTTCAGGTTCACGACATCGAACGACAAAAGCGTATCCGCCTGCTCTTCAAGCAACTCCTCGAAGCGATCCACACCATCACCAGAAACCGCCAAGTCAATATCGCTCCGCTCCCGGTTGGTCCCCCTTGCCCGAGAACCAAACAAAACGACCTTCTCGAGTTTGCAAGTTCTCGCAAACTCCTCTATCTGGCGTTGTATGTTCAGCGGCAAGTTCATGGTTCCTCGGACTGCTATACCCTTAAATATAATTTAAAATAATAAATTTTCAAAATAGCAAGTTATATATCCCCTCCTAAAAATTATATATTACCAAAACAGGACCCGCCCTCACAAAGGAGATCAATATGAAAAAGGAAAGAATCGGCTTTCTAGGCCTTTCTGCCATGGCGATGCTGTTGGCGTCGTGTGGCGACGATTCCAGCAATACATTCATCTCCGACCCATCTGATAACTCCTCAGTAGAAACCATCTACGACCTGGGAAAATGCAACGACAAACGCGAGGGCGAGGTTGTCTTTGTCGAAAAGGAAAACGCTAACTATAAATGCGTGAGAAGCGACTGGGAAAATATCGGCGAGCCAGAAAGTTCCTCCGATGAAAAAAAGTCATCGAGTTCCGGCAAGAAGGGGTCTTCTAGTTCAAGCAAGAATGACTCCTCCAGCTCGGGCAAGTCATCAAGTTCCTCCAAGGGAGATTCATCCGACAAGAGTTCATCCAGCGAAAACAAGTCTAGCGGAAACGATAGCCATGACAAGTCGTCCAGCAGCAAGGTTTCCAGTTCAAGCAGCGTTCCCGAATCCAGTTCGAGCGTGCAGGGCGCCGACGAAACCGTCAAGACTGTCGCCATCAGCAAGCAGGTTTTCAATGGTGTCGCCGAGAAGGGGCCGTATGCCGCAGGCAGCACCCTGAGGCTTTCCGAACTTGACGAAGCGCTAGACCTTACCGGAACCAATTTCGAATGGGAAGTGACCGGATCGCAGGGAGATTTCACGTCGCCGAAAATTACTTTATCCACACAATACGCGCAATTGCAGGTGAGCGGTTCCTACTACAACGAAAACTTCTTCAAACCCTCTACGGGCACCCTGACCTTGAGAGGCATTGTCGACCTAAAGGACCGCGAAAGCGTGAACATGAATGTCCTGATCCACTTGATCCACAAGCGCGTAGTGTATCTGTATACGGAAAGCGGGAAATACAAGAATGTTCCCGCCGCAAAGGCTGCTGCAGAACAGGAAATAATGAAGGCATTCAACTTCGGTGGAGCGAACCACTCTTTCGAAGACCTGAGCATTTTCGGCAAGACAGAGGATGACGCCAAATTGCTGGCCGCATCTGTCCTCTTGCAGGGCGACCTCACGGAATCCGAACTCCTCAGCCGCCTTACGAGCATCGCGGAAAACCTCGAAAAAGACGGCACCTGGGACGATGACGAAGAAACTCGCGTAAAAATGGCCGACTGGATAATGGCGTATTCGTACGGGACACAGGGCATTCGCCAGATGCTTGAAGAAATCAATCCGCAGGTTCCCCCGTTCGAAAAGTATATCGGGCTGTTTGTTGGCGACGCTTATGGCTTTGGCGCTTGCACCGACGAAAACGACGCAGAATTCCTCAAGGTGAAAAACGGATACAGCAGCAATCTCGGAAAACAGTATGTCTGCGAAGAAGGGGCCTGGAGAATCATGTATTCCACCGAAGCCCTTTACGAGAACGCCTGCACCGTCAAGAAATCAGGCACATTCATGTCGCCCGAGACATCGAAGGACACCTATATCTGCGATGGCGGTCATGGCAGCTGGCGACCCGTATCGCTTTACGACCTCCCAAAAGAACATTTCCGGAACAGCGAAGTCGAATACGGTTCGTTCAAGGATAGCCGCGACGGCCAAGAATACAAAACCGTCACTATCGGGCTACAGACATGGATGGCCGAGAACCTGAACTACTACGACAAGGATAACACCAACCTGGTCGCCAATGCCTGGTGCTACAAGAACGTGGAGAAGAACTGCAACCTTGGCGGAAGGCTCTACACGTGGACCGCCGCGATGAACCTGCCCTCGGGCTATCTGACCGCCTCGGCAGCTGAAGAAATCGAGTCCCCACATCAAGGCATCTGCCCCGATGGCTGGCACCTTCCCGATTCCACCGAATGGTACCAGGTGGCAAACTATGTCTATAAGGTTGATGGCGCTTCGGGCCTGTTGAAGTCGGCAAAGGGATGGCAGACCTATTCGACATCGACCGTCTCCAATGACCCATACGGTTTCTCGGCTATACCGACGGGCGCCTATTACGGGACGCATACCACTCCCAGCGGGGATTTCAGCCAGACGACATTTGACGATGACGGCTACTTCGCAAACTTCTGGACATCATCCGAAGCCAAGAAGGTTACAGGTGCAATCTATGCCTACCTCGATTACCGCAAAACAGCATTGGGATTCTACTCATCACAATACAACGAAAAAGACCGCGGGTTCTCTGTCCGCTGCGTGAAAAACTAAGAAAAAAAATCTCGCGTTTGCGAACTTATCTTTTACAGGACACTTTCAACTACAGACCTAAAGCCCTGGCCCTGCATTGCCGCGCGAATATCGTTCGGAGACAAGTCACTATAATCGTAAATGCTTTTTATTACGGATGCCCGCCGTGCAGTCAACCTAGAATCCGTCAGATTGAAAGCCTTTATCGTAAATGCGGCTCTTTTTGCATCGTCTGCAGACAAGCCCTCGGCAACAACAATTTCGCCGTTCTGCATATACGAGAAAAATCGTTCTACATTTTTCTCTGCGGGCGATATCAGCAAGGCATAATCGCCTTTCTTGATATTCTTGTCCTTGAATCTCGCCCCGTAACTTTCACTCATGCCATCTACGAACAGATTATTCCAGTCAAAGGTCAAGTTGGGGAACAAATCCCTCTTACGGAAATGATCTATGTGAGCATCGCCCGAAAGCGGCTCTTCCGTATAAGCGCTCACGCCGCCCTGCTCATCAACAAGGCGGGCCTTCGTATCACGGTACAGGTTAGGGGACTTTTTGTTGTGGTGCAGGTCTTCCCATTTTCGAGGATTCTCGCGCCGGACAAAGTCCGCAAAATCCTTCAAGGGGGTCGTTTTCTTGACCGAAATCATACACGCCCCTTCTCGATTCTTTTTTCCTGCAATGCAATGCGCACAAACTCGGGATCAGCGGAATCTATGTTCGTCCGCAGCCACCCCAGAAGCTTGCGGTATTTCTCCGAGGTGCAATCGCCCTTTTTCAACAGGGTCCATACTTCGTCAATCTTCTTCTGGACAATGCCGTTCCTCAGGCTCTTCAACCGGAACACATCGTTCAAGATAAAATCGACCGTCTGACCATACTGGTTCTGCGTCGTAAGTACAGCCTCTCCCCTATCCAGAGCGACAAGGGTGTCTCCACCCGAATTCTTCAAGTTGGTCACGATATGCGGCGAATGTGTTGTCAAGAAAAACTGCACATGCGGGAAAGTCTTCTTGAGGTGATCCACCACACCCATCTGCCATTCAGGGTGCAGGTGCAATTCTATCTCGTCAATCATCACAATAGCAGGCTCGTCAAGGGGGCTATCGCTTTGCGGGCTTGTCATAGCCATCTTGCGGGCAATATCGCATACGAGCGCTATGTAAGATTTTTCACCATCCGACAACTGGCTGAAACTGAAGGTTTCGCCCTTCTTCTCGACAACGAACGAGAGCGGATCCCTCTTCACGCGGAAGCGGCTATAGCCTGGCAAGAGGTTCTTGATTGCGGAACGAACGGCTTCAAGCTGGTCATCACCGAGGAACTTCTTGCCCATTTCACGGTAGAGTTCGTTTTCCAGGTCCTCGCGTTCGCGGAACCACAAGAAGAACGAATGAAAGTTTACGCTGTTGTTCAGGCCACTGTCGAAGGCATCCAGGGGGCCAAGTTCATGCTTCTTACGCACACGCAAGGGCACCGCATCCACCACCCTGTTCACGGAATAAAAATCCACCAAGGGCAGGTTGTGTACCTTGTTGTCCGCAAAAAGTTCCATCTTGGAATCGGCATAGTCGTTCAGTTCGGTACGGTTCGCCTGCCTGTCAACCGGCTTTCTGTAAGACGATCTTTTTTTCAGCAGCGACCATTTAACCACACAATCAGCCCCTAAAGCACAATCTTCAACTTCGATTTCCAAGAAACAATAGGGCTGGCCGTTCGTAATATCGCTTTCATCTAACTGAAGCCCCTTACCCTTTGGGCTTTTCAGGCGAGCAACATACCACGAAAACAAATACTGCATAGCTTCCAAGACTGTTGTCTTGCCAGCACCGTTGATGCCGGCAAAAACTACCATCTGAGAATTCTCAAATGATAGATCGAGATTTGTTACACCTCGAAAATTTTCAATCTTAAGCCTCTTCACTCTCATGATGCAGCATCCTTATTTTCATTCTCTTCATTTTGAAGATTTTCAAAATTCACTCTAAAAAATTTACATAATTGTTTAATTGCCGACATACGGAATAGCACCGTATTCTCCCTAAAAATAAAACGCCAAAAAGTAAATTTTAAATCGATTTTTCGTTCGAAATCTACAAAAATGCCAATTAAAATTCAATTATTTTGAATTTTTAGCCATTTTGATTGGTTCTTAATGGCGTGCTTCTATCTATCGTAACAAGCCACTTTCTCCACCATGGGCAAAGATGCCAAACAATACCCACCAGCGCAGCCCAATCTTTCCCATTTTTCCGGAGGCCCATAAAATCCAAAATACCTCCCTCTTGTAGAAATCGTATAACTATACCACCGCGCGGTATCACGCTCTGCAATCACATTATAGTGATTCCCCGTGTAGAAGCTTATAACCGGTTCCACAATCTCAACATCATTATTCAAATAGACATATAACGCTAATTTGGATGAGTCTATATCTTTCTTATGCTTTTCCGACACCTCGCATTCAAATTCGCGCCATATAGGGAATTCCTCTGATGGGATACATTTTTCTATTGCATCATTACTAAACAAATATTCATAAGAATCATCAACAGACGTTTTACATGATATTGCATACATAAGGAAACCCTTTGTATCCACACCAAAATTTCCACTCTCTTCGCCTTTATTATCAAGGCACACTCGCTCACCATCCAGATAGAACTGGACACTATCAACATCATAGATGGACTTGAAGTTTATCCTAAGGTTCGGGAAGCATTCCGTACCATCGTAATCGCATCCCAAAAGGATACCGACCAGCATACAATAAAGGAGTCCAAGCACCTTTGTGGACTGGTAGGGTTTTACATGAGTGTGATATCGTGTTATCAAATTCATTGCGCTGCCTAAAAAAGGAAACAGGGTGAACAAATACCGTATGGAAAAATACACTTCAGTAAAAAAATATATATATTAACATAAGGCAGCAATGGAGATGACTAAACTTACCGTAAAAAAGCAATTATCTTCCATCAAATCTTTTGCTGAGGCGTTTCTAATGAAATATTTTATTTCTTTTTTGTTATTGCTACTTGTTTATTCATGCTCAACGGAGCCAATTGAAACAGGGCCGTATAGTAATATTTATTATTGCGACTTGAATGGTGAAAAATATAGTAAAGGTTTTATGTATGAATATTATTGCAATCCAAATCGCGTTACTTTGTACGACTCTTTGAAAAAAGAGAGCGATTTTATCGGTCGATATGGTCGTTTTTTCGAATGTAGGGATACAATTAATTTCCCGCATATATATTATACTTTGGAATATAATACTTATAATGGTTTTTTCTTATCTGATAATGCGTTTGATTTTCAATTTAGCAGGGGGAGTAAGTACGCATCAAATGTTATTGGTTCATTCCTGTCTAGTGAAAATTATTTCTTAAGTCCAGTTAGGTGTGTAATTGAATATGAAAATGATAGTACAAAGGATGTTGTAAAAAAACATTTTGTTGATACAATCCCGAGTACTTTTTTTACACCGGATCCTATTGAATTGTTCGAAAAAGCGACAACATGTGAAGAACAGATTGCTAATCTAAGGTTTTTCTATGAATTGTGTAAGGATTGGAACGAGCAACACATGTGATGAATTGATTCCGATTTTTCAGACTTTTTATGAATTGTGCATAAATTTAATTGAAAACACACAAATAGAATGATAACTTAACTGCTTAATTCCATTCTATTTGACATTATATTAAGTTCCGAGACATTCCCGTTCTAAAGCAGATTCTTTTGCATAAAGACATTCATCTTAAACCGAGAGCGATTGCCAAAACATCTGCAGATATTTTGGCGATTTCATCCAAATCGTCTTCCAAGGAAAAAGAATTTAACATTCCCCTAACAAAAAAAGTCTTTTTTTCGATATTCCAAATAGCATAGCGATTAGAGAACCCATCTGATCCTATTGAGAATATCACATACAGAGTATTCTTTTTTCTTTTATTCTCTTTTGGCACATAATAATAGACGGTCTCATTCCGCCAATTATAGTGTTCTACACCATATTGCCATGCAGAATCCGAAACAGAGACATCATACATATCGCGATATACAACTTCGCATGGTTCATGGTTCTCTTTCGCGCATATTCCATACTGAGGCTGATCAACATTTATCTTAACGAATTCATTTGAATCAGCCCTTTCATAGGAAAAAGAATATTCTGAGAGCGAAAGACAATGCTTACAAAAGGATGTTCCAGAATGGGCAAAGATGTCAGCAATTTTTTTACAAAATCTTGTATTCGTTCATCATCTTGATTTGGTGCAACAAGAACAAATTCAATTGTTTCATGTTTTTCGTTTTTCTTGATTTTTTCCCACTCAACAGAACTCTCGTATGGAGGCACAGAAGAATACATGAAAAAGCAACAAGATGCAAATAAAAAACAAATCAATCCAATAAGTATTTTTCCCATTCCAAGTCCTTGCTATTTTATTTAATCTAAATTAATTCACGCAAAAGGTTAATCAATTATGTTCACTTCTGGAGGGATTCTTCCTGTACGCAGAATTATTCCACCAAATTCGAATATTCCCTTTTCCAGCGCCAGTTGAACTTGCCGCACTCGCGGATCATCTTTTCCTTGTTGCCGAAATTATCCCAACGGCATTCGCTAAAATCCTGCTTTATGAATGCCGCCATCTCGTTGTAGAATTCGATGTATTCGGAAATGCGTGGGTCTTTTTTAATGTTTTCATCGAGACAGGAGGGCTTGGACATGTCGAAATAGTGGTATTTTTCACCATCAAAAATAAACATGTCTAAATTTGTGGCGCAATTGCGACTATCAATTGATTGTTTGCCGTCCAGCAAGAAGGACTTCATCTTATCAATCAAAGCCGGCGGCATGGGAACCCTTTTT
>JAGAAW010000154.1 GCA_017615055.1 Fibrobacter sp. | reverse complement strand
TCCCGCGAAGGCGAAAGCATGGCGACCGCCCATGTGGTTGCACCCCGCATCAATACCTTGTTCAGCGTCTTGGGTAAGGATACCAAGAACAAGGTGGGTTACATGTCTTTCGAAGGCCTGATCTTTGCCCATTCCAACTACACCCGCCCCAGCGAAGAAGGCTTCTTGGATTTGCAGGCGGCAAACTTCAACGTAGACGTGCTTGCGGACCCCGGCCGTGGCAACTGGGAAAAGCTGAATAGCAACAAGTTCTTACTGTGGCGCCCCGATGCAGCGTTCCGCGTAGAGAATGCCCACCACTTCTTGGTGCAGGGTAACGTTTTCACCCAGATTGCTGCTACTGGCCTTGATTTTGTCTCGGGCACCAATGACGGCATGATCCAGGGCAACGCCTTCTTTGAAATTGGCGCTGCAGGCATTATGCTTGGCAAGTTCTATCAGGACTCCACGACCGAAATCCATATCGCCTACAACCCGAGCGACAAGGAAGAAATCAGCACCCGCGATACGGTCAAGAACAACCTGATCACCAACGTGACTAACGAACACCAGGGTGCCGTGGGCATTGGCGCCGGTTACCCCCGCTATGTGGTAATCGAGCACAACGAAGTCTCTTACACTTACTACTCCGGTATTTCCATTGGGTTTGGCTGGACCAAGAGCCAGACGGCCATGACCAACAACCATGTGAACTGGAACGAGATCCACCATATTGCCCGCCTGCTTTGCGACTCTGGCCCCATTTACACACTCTCTAACCAGGGTACCGGCAGCGAAATCCAGCATAACTATATCCACGATAACGGGACCTCCAAGTGGGCCGACTACTGGAACGTGCCCATCTACCTGGACGAAGGCTCCAGCGGCTTCACTGTGAAGGAAAACGTGTTCAAGAATTCTCCTTCGGGCGTGGGCCAGAACCAGGCCGGTCAGAATACTATTCAGCAGGACGGCAACTACTACAGCGATAACGTTGTGAATAACGCCGGTATCGAGAAGGAATTCCGCTATATCCGCGACATCAAGGAAATCCCGCTGGCAGACTTCAGCAATACCGTCTCGCAGGAAGCCTTCAAGGCCGTGATGACTATCCCGGGCCGTATCGAGGCCGAAGACTACGATGTGGGCGGGCAGAGCGTTTCGTATAGCGACAAGGACTTTGTGAACGAAGGCAACGTGTACCGCGAAGACGGCGTTGACGTGGTGGGCTTCGGCTGCTCCGACACGCTCAATACTCAGGATTGCAAGGGCTACGCCATTGGCTACACGCAGGGCGGCGAATGGCTCGAGTACAGCGTGAACGTGGTTACCGCGAGCAAGTACGTGTTCCGCGCCAACGTGGCGACAGGGCTCGAGGGCGGCAGCTTCCGCCTGTTCCTTGACGGCAAGGCCGTTACCGACACCGTGGCGGTGCCCCAGGGCGAAGACTGGAACACCTACGGCTATGTGGAAGGCGAAACTGCGGAACTCGCGAAGGGCGAGCACATATTGAGAATCCAGTTCACCGGCAGCTATGTTAACTTGGACTGGATCCAGTTCGCGCTCACCACCGAGGAACTTACCCCGATCCGCCAGGTGCGTGATATGCGCCTCGATGTAGGCGAACGCGGCTACGCCGTGTACGGCATGGACGGCAAGTTTGTCTGTAGTATAGAAGGCGCTGCGGCAATGGGCGGCATCAGGGCTGCGCTCCAGGCCAAGGGCGTGAACCCCGGCGTGTACATGGTCCGCGGACTCGACAGCCGCAAGGTTATGAAGATTAATATTATGAAGTGAGTGCCTGCACTGTCACCCTGGAGTGGCCGCAGGCCGCGATAGGGTCCACTTAAAAAAATAGGCATTTTGGCTCATTTTCGCCGCGAAACCGTTTTATAGTATAGATAGGGCCATCTCTATCCGCCTTTGCGGGGGCGTTCCCGCTATAAAACGGAATAAAATGACAAGAGAGGAATTCGCAATCTTTCTCAAGAAACTCAAGACCGCAAACGACAACGGTCAGGACATCGGTGCAATCGTCAAGGAACAAGAGCATCGGAACGTCTATTTCTACAACGACGGGAGCATTAAGAAGATTCTCGCGAGCGAGAAGAACCTGATGCTCACTACCGACCTCATCAACGCGGCGCTGAATCTCGTGGGCTCGGACCGCATCGAAAATCCGCAGCTCGTGAACCCGTACGTTCCCGGCGAACTGGGATACCGCGGCATCGAGCCCGACCTGCTCCTGATTAACGACCGCGGCAACGGCGTGCCCCGCGACCGCATCTCCATCGACGTTCAGCACGAGAACAACGACTCGCTGTACAGTGACCGACTGGTCCTCTACGTGGCGCGCCTTACGGGCAGCATGGAAAAGCCGGGCGACTTCACCCCGCTCGAAAACCTGCACGTGGTGAGTTTCCAGTTCTTTGACGCCTTCAAGGGCTCGCCGAACTACCTCCACACGGTGCAGTTGCGCAATCAGGAACAGCGCGTTTATTTCGAACGGCAGACCGTGACACTCGTCGAGGTGAACAAGTTCCTGAAGCACACAGAACAGTTCGCCGGCGACCGCAGCCGTATCGCCCAGTGGCTCCGCGCCATCGACACGCTCAACCGCGAGGCTGATTTCAGCGAATTTGCGAGCGACCCCGTGTTTAGGGTATTGCAAAACGAGGTGAAATTGTGTAATTTTAGTGCAAGGTATATGCTCAGTAACATGATGAAAGACATCGACAAGTCGTACTGGGAGTACGGCGCAGCCCGGAAAAAGGCGAAGGAAATCGCAAAGAAAATGCTTGCGATGAATAAGCCTATTGATGAAATTGCTGATCTTACGGGGCTCCCCCAGTCAACCGTCCTTGAACTCAAGAAGGAAATCGATTCGCCGGATACATGACCCGCGCAACAAAACACTTTAAGCCCGTTCATTGAAACGGGCTTTTTTTGCTTTGAATGACAAAACCGTGACAAAAGGGGTGTGATTTATTCCACATTGGAATATAAATTTTCGGCGGAAGTCCCCTTTTTTGCAAAAAAAATCTATAATTGTAAGCATCCAAAACACCCCTGATATGGCGATTTTGGTTCAAAAAAGCGATTTTTGCGTCAGCTCCGCGTTGTTATGACACAAATATGACAAAAGTTTGACAAAACTATTGCTTTTTGAAAAAGAATTGTGTATATTAGGGAATGTAAACGAGTCGGACGCTCAATTCCGGGCCAGGACTCAAAAAAGTGTGTCACAAACAACAAGGAGTACACTATGAAGAAACAAGGTTTTACCCTTATCGAATTGATGGTCGTGATCGTGATCATGGGCATCCTCGCCGCCGTCGCAGTTCCGAAACTGTTCGGCATGATCGCCAAGTCCAAGGCCTCTGAAGTCCCGACCGCCGCAGGAACCTGGATCAATATGCAGGATGCATACTTCCAGGAAAAGGGTG
>JAGAAW010000153.1 GCA_017615055.1 Fibrobacter sp. | reverse complement strand
TATTTTGCGGCGAAGTCGGCGTAGAATTGTTTGTAGAAGTACTGGAGTGCCGTGCTGCTCCAGTCGGCGTAATAGGTGGGCCCGTCGCCGCCCGGATTCTCGGAGAATGTCTCCAGATAATTGCTGTTTGTCATGAAATAGTCGGGAACGGCGGTTGCTCCCTTCACGCCTTCGGTGCAGTGGGGTGCGTTCTTGATGGTCTCGTTCGGGTACTCGATTCGGAAACGCACGATGGCTTGGTGCCCACGACTCTTGATATCGTCGAGCATCTTCTCGAAACTGCTCCAGTCGTAACTGATTATACCGCCGCGTTCCCCTGTGACAACGGCGCAGGGGAGGCAATACGAAAACTCGAGGGAAATGGCTCCCTGCAGGTCTTTCTGACTCTTTGCCTGGTCGGGCCAGAACACGATGCCCTTCATGGGCTCGAGAGATTCAATGTTTTTGTTGAGTGCGACGGAACGGTCCGCTGCAAGCGAACTGGTTGCAAATGCTGCTATTGCGATAAAGGTGGCGGAGACCGCCAGAAGGTTGTTTTTCACCATCAATCCACACATCCCACGGGAATTTTCCCGTTACCATTAATCTAATGTGTGGAAGGTTGAAAGTCAAGAAAAAAATGCAAAACAAACGTGTTATTTTCCGTACAGGATACTTGCGCACCTAGCGCCCTGTATCCAGCAGGATGACCTGCCGCTTGTTGCGCCCGCGGTTGTCGGCCTGGTGCTTGCCGAGTGCATCCACTTGTTTACTCGGAGCGCCTTGCAGGCGGGGCTGCGAGGTGGTGCGGACCTTGCGGGCGTTCGGGATGGCCGTCGGGTCGTCGCGGAGTACCACGGCGATGCTGTCGAGGATCGGGTTCCCGACCCCTTCGATGTAGTCGTGGGAGACTTCCCACACCATGATGCCTGCGTAGCCGTTGTCCTTGACCCAGCGGCTCTTGATGGCGGAGGAATGCGGGTCCTCGAAGGTCACGTACCCGGTCGAAGATACGCCATAGGGCTCGACGGAGACGCTGTCGAAGAAATACTCCCAGTCGGGGTTTGCGACTATGTCCTTGTATGGGACCTGCTTTGCGGTTCCTTTAGTGAAGTCGGTGCCGGGGCCTGTGGCACCTTCAAACTGAAACCCGAACGAGGGAATGCCGAAGACCATCTTTTCAACGGGGACTCCGCGCTTTTTCCAGTAGTCGCGGGTTTGTTCCCACGACCAGGTGGTGTAGCCGCTATGCGGGTAGAGCGGCGAGTCGAACATTGCCTTGTCATCCCAGTCGCCGGTGATGTCGTAGGTCATGAACCCGAACCAGTCCAGGTTTGCGACGAGGACTTCGGGCGTGAAGAATTTTCCGTAATACTGCGAGCAGGGGAGCGCGGCGGAGAGGCTTTTGCCTTCGGGGAGTGCGGCGCGGAGTTCCGTGAGCAGCTTGTTGTAGGCGATGGTGTCGGCTTCGGGCACGGGATTGTATTCCCATTCCCAGTCCATGTCGAGACCGTCTAGGTTGTGGTCTGCCACGAACTGCACGAGGTTCGCGATAAACTTGCCGCGGAGGGCGTCGTCCGATGAAACGGGTACAAAATTTGCGCTCTGTCCGCCACCGCCGAGCGAAACAATCACTTTCGTGCCGACGGCGTGAGCGAGCGATACCATTTCATCGAGTGCTGTTGGGTCGTCTGCCGCATCGCCCTTGAGAGAACCGTCCGTATCCGGAGTGATAAAGCTCCAAAGCACGTGCGTCAACTTTTCGTACGGGACCTTGTCTACGGTGTAGGGTGGCTTGTGCCATTTTCCCCAGTCGGGGTAGTAGCCGATAAACAGCGGTGCGGCCCACGCGGAACAGAAGCCGGCGAGCGCCAAAAAGAGGAGAAATTTTGCTTTCATACCCCTAATATATCCTTTTTTGGGGCGAATAGTCCCGCGCTATGCTAAAAGGGGTGATTTGTCCCACTTTCCGGTGTATGTTTTGGTATGTAAATGCCGTTTTTGCTTGAAAAATGGCGATTTTGAACATATTATTAGGGTATGCATATCAGGAAATCCTTTTTCTGGTGCGTGGCTTGTTTTGGTTTGGCATGCGTGGTGGCATGCTCTGACGATTCCGGAAGTGATCCGGTTTCTCCCGATATCGGGGCCGATGGGCTCTCGAGTGGTGAAATCATCATCGGTGATGATGGTTTGCCGATTATAGCGAGTTCTTCGGCACTTGGCGATAATCCATTTTCATTGGGCGACGGGGAAACGCTTATTCCTTCGTCGTCTTCGAAGAAGGACGACGGTTCGCACGATGGCCCGCTCCCCGGTGAAGACCAGCAGATGGTCGCGGTCGATACGCCGCTTACCTACGTGGGCAATTTCCCGGTGATTTTCTCCGAGGTTTCGCCCGAGAACGCGAATTTCAAGGATAACGACGGCAACGATCCGGGCTGGGTCGAACTCTACAACACGAGTGACGCTCCCGTGAGCCTCAAGGGCGTAGCCCTCAGTAACGATGCGAAGTACCCGCGTCGCTGGGTGTTCGGCAATGCGACTGTCCCTGCGAAGAGCCACATGATCGTGTTCCTTTCGGGCAAGAACTATGCCGATTACATCGCTCCCTCCGATTCCGTGAACATGATCGGTACCGATTGCAGCTCCGAGTCGTCTTCTGGCGGCATGAACGGCTTCAATTTTGGCGACTGGGGCGGAGGCATGGGTGACTTTGGCGGTGGCCAGGGTGTTGGCATGGGTGCTGGTGCCGGAGCCGGTGCAGGAGTTGGCGGCGCGACCGGAGCGACGACTACGAATGCGGAGAATTTGCCGGGCAAGTCTGCCCTGTGCTATAACGAGGGCGGCGTGAACCAGATTGGCGCCGTGGTGAAGGTTTCCCCGAACAAGGGCTCGTACACGCGCGTGGTAGTCAATGCTGCTTCTAAACCGGGCAATGCCGACCAGCTCGTGGTGCGCGGGTTCATTACCAAGAGCCACAAGATTCGCCTGAACTTCAAGGAAGGCGATGCGATGAGCGACTGGAGCGGCAAGAACCTTCGCGGAACGGGCGATTCCTCTGCGGTGTATTACGTGAGGCTCAGCGACAATGCGAGCGAAATCAAGCGCAACAGCATTACCGCTACGACGTTTGCGACCGAGACTTCGGGCAGCGAGTCTACGACAATCAAGATTACCTCGTACATCGCGCGTAAGCGCGGGCATGAACCGCACACGACCTTCAAGGCCGAGAATTCGGGTGCTCTCTTCCTCGTGGACGAGAACAACGCCATCCTCGATTCCGTAAGCTATTCCTCGGTCCCGACGGGGGCTTCCTGGTCGCGTGATGCTGCGGGCAAGTGGGGATTTGCGTCTCCTTCGCCTTACGGCAATACGGCGGGCGAGGTGTTTGCGGAACAGGCGCAGTCCAATGCGGTGAACATTCCGCCTTCGGGCTTCTACTCTTCTGCGGTCGCGGTGACGTTCCCGGCGGGCACGCGCTGCGAGCAGGGCGGTGCCGAAGCTACGGCGAATTCCCCCGTGGTGCAGTCCCTAAACGTCTCTTCCACGACGGTGTTCCGTTGCCGTACCTATGCCGACGGCAGCTACCCGAGCGACGAGATTATCCGTACCTACGTGTTTGAACAGCAGCCGTCCCTCGCCGCAATTTTCGTGACGACAGACCCGCTTTCCATGTTCAGTTCCGATTCGGGCCTCTACATGAGGGGCAACGGTGCGAGCGGCATGGACCCGCAGTATGGTGCAAACTTCTGGAGCAATCGCGAACTCCCTGTGTACGTGGAATTGTTCGAGCCCGGTTCTCCAAAGACTCCCGCATTCGGCGTGATGGGTGACTACAAGATTTCTGGCCAGTACAGCCGCGCGAAGGAGAAAAAGTCCTTCTCCGTTACGCTCCGCGAGGAATACGGCAATAAGCGCCTCAAGTACCCGCTGTTCCCGGACTACCCGGAACTCAAGAAGTTCAAGGCTTTCTCGCTCAGGAACTTCGGCAACAACAGTGGCGATGACTATGTGCGCGACCGCATCGGAACCCAGATGACGGAAGGCCTGGGCGTGGATTACCAGCATGGTCGTTACGTAATCGTTTACTACAACGGCAAGTACTACGGAATCCACGACCTGCGTGAACGTAATAGTGAATACTTCTACGAGACGCGTTACGGTCTAGACCCGAACGATATCGACCTTCTCGATGCGAGCAACGAGGCGTCGGCGGGTTCTTCTACCGATTACAAGGCGATGATTGACTGGCTCCAGAGCAACGAGCTTACGAACGAGGCAAACTACAACAAGATTGCCGAACAGGTCGACGTGGAAAACTACATGAACTACATGGCGGCGGAAATGTTCGTGAACAATGGCGACTGGCCGCACAACAACTTGAAGAAGTGGCGTGTGGCAAGCCAGAAGACCAAGTGGAAGTGGTTCCTGTATGATGTTGATTTTGGCTTTGGTACGGGCTACAATACGCAGAACAGCAACGTGTTTAGCTATGTAACTAATGCAAACGGTACGAACGGCATGGGTGGCATGATGATGCCGGGCATGGGCCAGCAGGGCGGTCAGCAGAGTAGCGGCTCCATTTCGGAACATACGATTCTTATGATCCGCCTACTTGGTAATGAGGGCTTTAAGAAGGCGTTTATCAACCGCTTCTGCGTGCTCCTTTCCATGAACTTTGCTGCGGACCGTCTCGTGAAGCAGATTGATGACCTCCAGAGCCAGGTGCAGTCCGAAATGGCTCGCGATGCCGAATTCTGGGGCTACAACGCGGGTTCCTTTGGCACGAACCTCGAAAAGATTAAGAACTTCGCGCAGACGCGCCAGCAGACGATCTTGAGCGAGATGAAGAGCCACTTCAGTCTGGGTGAAACTGCCCAGGTTACGCTCTCGGTGCAGGGTTCCGGCCAGATTCTGGTACACAACCTGCCGCTTGATCAGTCCAGCATGGCTGTGAACTTCTTTAGGGATGTTTCCGTGACGGTGACTGCGGCTCCGAAATCGGGTGCTGTGTTTGCCGGCTGGAGTGACGGTAGCCAGGAAGCGACCCGCACGATTAACCCGGGTGAAGTAACGACCCTGACAGCGACTTTCAGATAAGTTAACCAACCAACCCCAAAGCGGCTCCCTCACGGGAGCCGTTTCTCATATGCACAATGTTTTTTATTAAAGAACCTTTTCAGGCCAGGGATGCTTGGGGTAGCGCCCGCGCAGTTCCTTGCGCACCTCTGCGTAGGTGTTCTGCCAGAACCCGGTCAGGTCCCACGTCTTCTGGATGGTGCGGAAGTTCGGTGCGAGAATGTCGTAGCGGACTTTTAGCTTGTTGTCTGCAATCCTGTGCTCGCCGCGCAACTGCATAAAGTCCTCGATGCGGGCCGAGATTTCGACTAGCACGCCTTCCGCACTTTCGACCGCCTGCCCACCGAGCATCTCGTCGGTAGCGACTTCCTGGTAACTGTAGCGGGCGCGCTTGCCGTTCGGGAGCATGTAGTGGTCGGGGAATGTTTTCCCGAGCCAGACGAGCATGGACTTGCCGAAGTAATCTTCCACGATATTCCGGTAACGGTCCTCGTTTATGTCGCGCAGCAGGAATATGCCGTCGGCAAATTCATCGAAGATGATTTCCATGTCCTCGTCGTTGAATTCGGGGAGCCCGTATTCGGGGTAGAGCTTTGCGGCGAGCCGCATCTTGGTGAGGAGAGTCTGGACGGCCTCGGTGAGGTAGCGCCCTGACCAGTTTTCCTTCTCGATTTTTTCTTTCCAGGCGGCGACGGTAAGTTTCTTGAGTTCGGCGAGAACCTTGGGCGAAGCCTCCTGCGTGGGGATTTCCTTGCGGGAAACTTCCGTAATCTCGACCCCGATAAAGCGCTCCTGCCCGCTACGCCACAGCAGTTCGTAACGTGCGGGGGCGTTGTTGCCCGCGAGCATATCCTGCGCGATAGACGCGTAGAGGTTCACCTTCAGTTCCGACTTGGTGGTACCCGTGCGTACCATCGCGAGGGCGAGGATTGCGAAGGGAGGTTCTGCAACCTGCAAACGGATAACGTTCTGGTTTGCGAGTTTGTATGCGTTGCCGCTCGGGGTGGCGAGCCTGTCCGGGAATGCCTTGAGGAGTTGCCTGCAGGTGAATGCGCGGGCATCTTCGTTCGCCGGCGTTTTTATCATCCCCGCGGAAACGTCCTGCTTTAGCCCGTCGCGGTATTCCCGCAGTTGCCGGAGCGTAAATGATACTTCCCGCGGGGCGGTGACGGTCTTTGATAGCGTGTCGGCGGCAAGCGTCAATACATCCTGCGGGAACTTGGATTTCTGCAAGGCTTCCGTGCCGGAATGTATCCAGGCGAGCGCTGCGAGGAGCAGGTCGGGGAGGTCCTGCGGGCCGTTTGCCGTGGCGAGGAGCAGCGCGAGCGGAATGCTTGAAACCGGAGTGCGGATGGCCCTGAGGCCGAGTTCCGTAATGGCGCCGTCCTTGAGCATCCCGAAACCGTCGAGAAGTTTTGTGGCGGCCTTTTCGCGTGCCTCCTGAATTGCCGTCGGCAGTTTAATCCTGCTTTCTGGCTTGTCACCCTGGAGGGAGTCCATAGGACGACCGATAGGGTCCATGGATTCCAACGCAGCTTTCTGCAGCAACAGTTCCGAGGGCTCGATTTGCAATACCTCGGGGACGATTCCCTTGGGCATGCGCTTCTCGGATTCCTCGCTCCAGAGGCGGATGGCGCATCCGTTCTGCGTACGGCCGCTACGGCCGCTGCGCTGGATGGCGTTCTGCATCGATATGGGGAGCGTGCGCAACACGTTCACCTTCTCGCTGTCGTCATATAGGCTCACGCGCTCGATACCGCTATCCACTACGCCCGTAACGTTCGGGACGGTAATCGAGGTCTCGGCGATATTCGTGGTGAATATGACACGCGGGCGTTCGGTGACCTCGAAGATACGGTCCTGCGTTTCGCGGTTCTGCCCGCCGTAGAGTTCCAGGAATTCGGCGCAGTTCTGCCCGAGCGCTTCGGCGGCGGCGGTGTGGCAGCGGGCGATTTCGGCCTTGCCTGGGAGGAATACCAGCGTGGTTTGCCAGATGTTGTTACGGTAGAGCGTCTTTAGCGCCCGCACCACTTCGGCGTCAAGGCCCACACCCGAGACGAGCGAGGTTCCCGTGGCCGGAATCTGGTTGATAATCTGGACGGGGTAGAGCGGATGGCCGAGCGTTAGGCACTTGACGCCGAGAACCGTTTCGAGTTCGGAACGGTTCAGCGCCGCCGACATCACCGCGATACGAGGCCGTTCGGCTCTATCGTAAAGAAGAACCTCCGGCATCGCCTCACTCTCGCCTCCACGACCAGCTTGCGCTTGGTCGCTACGGCTCACACGAGGCCGTTCAGCACCCCTAAAATACGCGAACAGCAAGTCCATGTCGGCTTTGCGCTCGTGGTATTCGTCAAACACGACCCATTCCGCATCGCACTTGCCGTGCAGCAGTTCCTGTAAGAAGTTTCCGTACGTCTGGAATAAAATGCGCGTGCCTGTGCTCTTGCAACTATCCTGCCGGAACTGGTAGCCGACAGCCTTTCCGCAGGGTTCGTTGTGCAACTTTGCGGAGAACTGCGCAAGTGAAAGCGCCGCAATTCTGCGCGGTTGCAGTACAACAACGCGCCCCTTGCAGTGCTTGCTCAAAAAGTAGGGGATAAACAGTGACTTGCCCGAACCGGTGGGCGCCTCGATCAACAAGTTCTGCGAGGCGGCAATGGCCGCTTCCAGTTTGCCTTCTTCTTCTGCGAGAGCTAAATCACCGTAGGTCATATATCTAGTAACTATAAACTAGTAACTAGTAACTGGTGACCTTCGGTCACCTCGGGTACTTCAACTTTTCGCCGGTGGCCACGTCCATGTAGGGCGGCTTGCCTTCGCGGAACTTCTGGTTGATGACCAGGTTCTCGATACGGCGACGCAGGCCCTGTTCCGTTTTGCAGAAGAAGTACACGACCTTGTTGGTGCCCGGCACGAGGAACATGGCCAGTTTGTACTTCTGCTTTACGGCGCGGCGGAAGAACATCATGTCTTCCTTCTTGGGCATCACGAGGTTGCTGCCTTCCTTGGTTTCGCAAATCATGTCGGCATCGGCGAGGAGGGCCTTGGACTTCTGCTTGAGTGCGGCGAAGTTCGGGTCGGTGTTCCTCTTGATGGTTTCAAGGTTGAATGCTCCACCGCCTTCCTTGAGCGCCTTGCGGAGTCCGCGGAATGCAAATACAGCCAGCACGACGACGGTGACAGCGATAAGCCAGGGCCAGTAGTTGGCAAGAAAATCTAACATAGAGAACCTCAACAGTCTATTTTTCGCCTGCAAATATAGAAAATTTCGCAGGTGCCCTTGTGCGCGCTTGCCCGTGCCTGTCCGGTGGGTATCGACTTTTTTCTATTTTATAGGTGGTGACAAATTTTGTAAAGACATCGGCCCTCGCGCTTCTGCTGGCATCGCTTGGCCTTGCCGCCCAGGGTACCTGTACCGACGGTACTGTCGTCCAGTCTATCCAATTGGAAGGCCTCAAGCACACGAACGCACGGGTCGTGAACCGTGAACTCGTGAACCGCGTGGGGGAGCCGTTCTCTGCCGAAAAGTTCGAGGCGGAAAAACACCGCCTGCAGGACCTGGACCTCTTTACCGAGGTTTCCGTTTCCTGCGAAAAGGCCGGTGAGCCTGCCGAACCGGGTCTCGTAAAACTCACGTACTCCTTCAAGGAAATCTTCCGCTGGATCCCTGCTCCCGCGGGCAAGAAGACCGACCGTGACGGCCTGATGCTGGGCCTTGCGCTCGCGAACCTGAACGTGCTGGGCGAAGACATCCGTGCCGAGGTGCAGTATCGCACGACGGTGGACCCGTTCTTCGACAAGAACGAGTATGCTTTCTATGCGAGTTCTCCCTACCTGTTCGGCGTTCCGCTCGGGTGGAATTTCGAGTTCCTCGTAACCGACAGTTACGATAACATCCGCGATTTTCATGAAAATAGTTTGTTGCTCGACCTGGACTTCGACTATAAGCTGTTGCCGCACCTGTCGCTGTTGGGAACTACCGCTTTCCGCATATTGTGGGACAAGGCGAGCCTCCCCGAAGTGGGGCTAGGCTTTGCGTTTGATTATCGCGATAGCAAACTCGATACGCGCGAAGGTATCTACTTTGAATACATGCTCACGCACGTGGGGTCGGGCGAGGAATATGTCGCGTGTAGTGCCAATATCGAATCCGATGAACCAGTCGAGACGGAATCCCGCTTCTGCAACAGGGATAATGGCGAGAACTACTGGGAACTCCTGACCGATGCGCGTGCCTACAAGACCTTCGGGCGCTTTGTAACGGGTGCTACCGTGCTGGTGCGTTACCGCCCGGGCGATGTGCAATTCTACGACTACTACTACCATGGCGGAGCCAATACGTTTCGCGGGCACGAGGCCGACTCGGGCTATCTCGGGGTGCACGAGGCTCTGCTCACGTTGGAAGAACGCTTTGTGCTGGTGGAACGCCATGCCGCAAGCGTGATGGGTGTGAACTTCTTCTATGGAGTGCAACTTGTGGCGGGCCTCGACGGGAGCCTGCTCTGGGACAAGGGTCGCCCCGGCTGGGATAACTACGAGGGCGCCGTCTATGGCGGCGTGCATCTCGTGATTCCGGCACTGGATCGCCTGCGCTTTGAAGTGGGGTATAGCCCCGACAAGGGCGAGCCGGTGTTCTACTTCGGATTGTTCGACAAGGTGACTTCTTCTCGTTGGAGAAGTAGGTAACTCGCTCAACGAATTTCGCAGAAATAAAAAATACCGGGCGGTCTTGCCGTCCGGTATCTTTCGTATAAACTAGCGATTACTTCTTGCCTTTCTTGGCTGCCTTCTTGCCGCTCTGTGAGCAACAAAGCCCCTGGTATTAACCAGGGGCGGTTGCGAGAGCAAAGTCAGACCAGATTATTTCTTCTTGCTTTTAGACTTTGCGGTCTTTTTAGGCGGGTGGGCCGCAATCTTCTTCACGCTCTTGGCAGCCTTTTCTTCGGCTTCGTAAACGGCCTGTGCCTGACGGAGAGCGTCGGTCGGGTCGATTTCGATGGCTTCGGAGGCTTCGTCCACGAGTTCGGCGAATTCGTCATACCAGTCTGCGAAGATTTCCACTTCGAGGTGGTCGACACCCGGAACCGTGAGGCGTGCGCCGCAGGCTTCGCCGATGCGGTCGAGGAACTTTGCCATCTGCGGCTTGAGGAGCGTGAGGTCGAGACCGTCGAGGTCTTCTGGTTCAAAGTAGACGGCGTCGACATCGCTGTCGTCGTCCTTCGCCTTCTTGCCCTTCTTGCACTTGCAGTCGCCTTCGCACTGGCATTCGATGTTCTCGTTGCCGTAGAGCGCCATGTACTCGTCATCGTCCATGCCGCTATCGTAGTAGAACTCGTCGTCTTCGAGGTAGAGTTCTTCCACGAAGATTCCCTTTGCGCCGAGCGTCTTTGCCGCAGCGATGAATTCCTTGAGGTCGCCACCGAAGTAACGGGTAGATTCCGCTTCTTCGTTCAGGGTCTGCACGGGAATGGGGGAGAGCTTCTGCTTCTTGAGGTAGTCGCAGATTTCGTCAGTAATGGATTTCTTGATCTTAGCCATGGATCCTCCTGGGAAAATTAAACGTGGTACTTCTTCAGGCTCGGGGCCTTTTCTTCGATAAGCTTCATGATGCGTGCGACTGCGTCTGCACCGTTGGCCGTGTCCTTCACGCTTACGAGCGGCTGGAACAGCGGGCTGTTGAACAGCGTGCCCAGCGGAATCGGGTTCTTGCGGCAGAACGTGATGTCGATGAAGTCGCGGGCATCCTTCTGCAGGTTGTGCGCCTTCTCCTTGTCGCCGGCCTGGAATGCCTTGTAGAGGTCAACGAAGGTCTTGGTTGCTTCGGGAATGTTGCCCGAAGCGCTAATGAGGCCCGTACCGCCCATTTCGAGAAGGTCTGCGAACAAGCCGTCTTCACCGCTCATCACGGCGAAGTCCTTGCCCTTCGTTTCCTTGATGACGCGCATCGTGTCTTCGTGGAACTTTTCGCCAAAGCCGAACTCCACGGCCTGCTTGAGGCCGATGATGTTCTTGTCTTCGGCAAGCTCGATGAGCGTGTCGGGGTGCACGTAGCTGGAAGTACGACCCGGAACGTTGTAGATAACGATCTTGGCGCCCGTCTCGCTGCTGAGCGTGCGGTAGTGCTTCAACAGGCCTTCCTGCGGCGGGTTGTTGTAGTAGCCGGTAACGCAGAGGACTGCCACCGGGGCAATCTTCTGCACGTTCTCGATCATTTCGATGGATTCGCGGGTGCAGTTGCTGCCGGCACCGGCAATAACGGGCACGCGGCCGTCCACGTAGTCGAGCGTAAACTTGATGACATCGAGGTGCTGCTGCGGAGAAACCGTCGCACTCTGACCCGTGGTCACGGCAGGGAGCACGCCACTTGCGCCGTTTGCAATCACGTCGTCAATCATCTGACCCATCTTCTTGTAGTCGATGGAGTTGCGAAGGTTCTTGGGATCGTCGTTCTTGAGCGGGGTGAACAACGCGGGGAAAACACCAGTAAGTTGAGAAGCGTTAGTAATCTGCATAGT
>JAGAAW010000152.1 GCA_017615055.1 Fibrobacter sp. | reverse complement strand
GATCCGTTCATGGAAGCCCTCACCAAGTACGGCCTCCCGTGGCAGGAAAACTTCAATCCCGTTCTCGTTGACTAGAGAGACCAGAAATGAAAAAATGGCGCATTGACGATTCCCGTGACTTGTACAATGTCAAGGGCTGGGGCGTAAACTACTTCGACATCAACGAGAAGGGCCACGCGACTGTTCATCCGCTCAAGGAAGGCGGCCCGGACATCGACCTTTACGAGTTGGTGCAGGAACTTTCGCTCCGCGACGTTTCTACCCCGATGCTGCTTCGCTTCCCGGATATCCTGGACAGCCGCATCGAGAAGATTAACGAATGCTTCAACAAGTCCCGCACGGAATACGGTTTCAACGGGAGCTACTACAGCATCTTCCCGATCAAGGTGAACCAGCAACGCGCTGTGCTCGAAGAAATCGTCAGCCACGGCAAAAAGTACAACATCGGTCTCGAGGCCGGTTCCAAGCCGGAACTGCATGCGGTGCTCGCGAACATGGACAATCCGGATTCGCTGATTATCTGCAACGGCTACAAGGACGAGGACTTCATTGAACTTGCCCTCCTCGCGCAGAAGATGGGCAAGAAGATTTTCATCGTCGTCGAGAAAATGAACGAACTCCACCTGGTGGTGGAACTTTCCCGCCGTATCGGTGTGCGCCCGAACATCGGCATCCGCATCAAGCTTGCAAGCTCCGGCAGCGGCAAGTGGGAAGAATCCGGCGGATACCACAGCAAGTTCGGCCTCAACAGTTCCGAACTGCTCGAAGCGCTGGACTACATCAAGCAGGAGAAAATGGAAGACTGCATGAAGCTCATCCACTTCCACCTGGGTAGCCAGATTACGAACATCCGCCACATCAAATCGGGCCTGCGCGAAGTCTCGCAGTTCTATGTGCAGATTCGCAAGATGGGCATGAGCCTTGAATTCGTGGACGTGGGCGGCGGCCTCGGTGTGGATTACGACGGCACCCGCAGTTCTAACGCGAGCTCGGTGAACTACTCCATCCAGGAATACGCGAACGACGTGGTGTACGCCATGTACGAAGCCTGCGAAAACGGCGACGTGCCGCACCCGAACATCATTGCGGAATCGGGCCGTGCTCTTGCGGCGCACCATTCTATTCTGGTGTTCAACGTGCTGGAAACCGCCGGTCAGGCGTTCTTCGACGAGAACGCTCACGAGATTGACGACGACGCTCCCGACGCATTGAAGGATTTGTACGGCATCTACAAGGGACTTACCCCGAAGAACCTGCTCGAAAGCTGGCACGATGCCATCCAGTTGAACGATGACGTTCTGAACGGCTTCAAGGTGGGCGATTACGACCTGCCGACGCGTGCCATGTGCGAACGCCTGTTCTGGAGCATCGTGCGCAAGGTAGACCAGCTTGCGAAGGATTTGCGCCATCCGCCTTACGAATTGAGCGAACTCCCGCGCTTGCTCGCACAGAAGTACTTCTGCAACTTCAGTTTGTTCCAGAGCCTGCCCGACAGCTGGGGCGTGGACCAGGTTTTCCCGCTCATGCCTATCCAGCGCCTGAACGAAGAACCGACCGTGGAAACGACTTTGCAGGATGTTACCTGCGATAGCGACGGCAAGATCGACATGTTCGTTCGCGGCGGTGACGTGAGCCGCACGCTCCCGTTGCATGAACTCAAGAATGGCGAACCGTACTACATTGCGGTTTACCTCGTGGGCGCCTACCAGGAAATTCTTGGCGACCTGCACAACCTCTTTGGCGATACGAACGCAGTCCATATCGTTTGCAACGACAAGGGCGGCTACGAAATCGACAAGGTGATTGACGGCGAATCTGTGGAAGACGTGCTCGACTACGTGAACTTCAGCGACAAGGCGCTCGTGCGCACCATGGAAAACTGGGTGTCGCGCTCCGTGAAGGAAGGGAAGATCAGCCTGCAAGAAGGCAAGGAATTCCTGAACATCTATCGCGGCGGCCTTTACGGGTACACGTATCTGGAATAAACGAGAGAACGGCGCTTCGCGCCTACAGACGAAAGACGAGAGAAAGTGTCATCCTGAGCGGAACGAAGTGAAGTCGAAGGATCTAGTCCTGTGATACATGAGATAGAACCCCATAAGTTTAACAACGAGTTTAAAATCGTCGACCCGAAGCCGACCGATTACCTCGTTGTTTTCTTCGGCGATAAGAGCCTTCTCAAAAAGAACGGCAATTCCTTTGAAATTCCCAAGGTGGAAGATTTCAATCAAGGAAATATCCCGTGCCATTACCTTTTCAGCATTGACGATGCGGCGTATTTCCTGGCAGATTTCAGCATCTCGAAAGAACTGGTAGAAAACGCGTCGGACGATTATGTCCTTTGCCCCGCGCGCACGTACCGCTACATGGGCGACCCGCTTTTACGCATGGGTGGCGCTACCGCCGCGCACATCGCTCACTGGGAATCGCTCAACCAGTTCTGCGGACGTTGCGGGAACGCGACTATCCGCGGTGAAAAAGAACGCTCAATAGTTTGTCCTAAATGCGGGAACGTCGTGTACCCGCGCATCTCTCCGGTGGTCATCGTGGCCGTCCGCAATGGCGACAAGCTTTTGATGGCTCACAACATCGACAATCCGAACCCGCGCCTCTTCCTTATTTCTGGATTCGTGGAAATCGGTGACAGCCTCGAAAATGCCGTGCGCCGCGAAGTCATGGAAGAAACAGGCCTCCGCGTGAAAAACATCCGCTATTTCGGTTCCCAGCCGTGGCCGTTCAGCGACTCGATAATCGCAGGCTTTACTGCCGAACTCGATGGCGACGACACCATCCACATGCAGGCCTCCGAGCTATCCGAAGCCATGTGGGTCAAGCGCGAAGACATCCCCGAATACGAAACCGACGTCAGCATCAGCTGCTGCCTTATCGAGAACTTCCGCAGGGGATTTACGCTCTAGGCGTTCTCCGAATGTTTTTCTATATTTACACACGATGAAATTACCAGTCGTGTGCATTATCGGACGCCCGAACGTGGGCAAGTCCTCGCTATTCAACCGCATCCTGGGCCGCAGGGCGGCAGTCGTCTCGGACCGTGACGGCGTTACGCGCGATAGGCATTACCAGACCGCGAACTACAAGGGCCACGAATTTACGGTGGTCGATACCGGCGGATTCCTGCCGGACGATTCCATCGACGTTTTGGCCGATAGCGTTCGCACACAGATTTTTAACGCCGTCGAAGAGTCCGACCTGGTGCTCTTTATGGTGGATGTTCGCGTGGGCATTACCAAACTCGACCAGCAGTTTGCGCGCCTTATCCGCAAGCTCGACAAGAAGGTGATTCTTGTGGCGAACAAGAGCGAGCAGCAGGGCGACCGCCAGGAAAGCTACGAGTTCCTCAAGCTCGGTTTTGGCCAGCCCCGCACCATCAGTGCGCTTACGGGCTATGCCTGCCTCTCGCTCCTCGACGAGGTCGTCTCGATTCTTCCGACGCCGGTGCGTGGCGAACGCAAGGAAGAACGCCCCATCCGTTTCGCGATTCTCGGCCGCCCGAACGCGGGCAAGAGCACGCTGTTGAACCGCCTGCTGAACGAAGACCGCGCGGTGGTCTCCGACATTCCGGGTACGACCCGCGATTCCATTGACTGCGACTTCATTGTCGATGGCCAGAAGTTCGTGGTGACCGATACCGCGGGCCTCCGCAAGAAGGCGAAGGTCGAGGACGAAGTCGAAATTTTCAGCAACATGCGCACGCTCGAAAGCATCCGCCGCTCCGACCTCTCGGTACTGATGGTCGATTGCACCCGCGGGCTCGAAGTGCAGGACTTCCGCATCATTACCGAAATCCGCAAGGCGGGTAAGGGCCTGGTGCTCGTGCTCAACAAGTGGGACATTCTCCCGGACAAGACGGAAAAGAGTTTCGACCACATGGTCAAGGAGATGCTCGAACGCGAGCCGATGCTCGAATACGTGCCGATCATCTCGATTAGCGCGAAGGAAGGCCGGCGCGTGAACCGCGTGGTGCAGGCCATTCAGACGGTATATGCCAACTGCCGTCGCGTGCTTGGCCGTGACCGCGTGGCGGAATCGTTCGCGAATTTCTTGCAAGAGAAGGCTCCTCCGAGCCATAACGCCCGTGTGGTGTCGCTTACCCGCGCCTGCCAGGTGATGGTGGAACCGCCGGTGATTGCCATCGAGACGCGCACGCCCGAACTCGTGGACGAGTCATACAAGCGCTACCTGCTCAAGAAGTTTTACGAGGAATTCCAGCTGCAGGGTGCACCCCTGCGCCTGAATTTCGACCAGAAGTTAACCCTCAGAAAGGATGAAGAACTTGAACAGTTTACTGAGTCTTCCAATAGCGTACTTGCTGGGATCGATCCCCAGCGCGATCTGGATCGCAAAACTCGCAAAGGGAAAGTCGTTCGACATTAGGGATTACGGCTCCAAGAATGCGGGCCTCACCAACACGTTCCGCGTGCTCGGCTGGAAGCCGGCGCTCCCCGTGGTGTTCATGGACTTGCTCAAGGGTTTCTTCGGCCCGTGGATTGCCATGCGCATGTGTGAATCCCAGGTCGCTGCTGGCGGCGCGGATTATTCCAGTTGGGTTCCGCTTGTCGCGGGTATCCTCGTGATTCTCGGGCATAGTTTCACCTGCTTCGCGGGTTTCCGCGGGGGCAAGGGCGTGCTTGCCGCACTCGGCGTGTTCCTCGCGCTCTGCCCGATTACGGCGCTCTCTGCCTTTGGGGTGTGGATTATCCTCACGGCTTCGACAAAATACGTTTCGGTGGGTAGCATCGGCGCATGCGTCGCGCTCGGCGTTTTTGCCGTGATGGGTTACCTTAAGTTGCCTTTCCCGCCCGACGATATCAACCTCGGGCTCATGATTACCTGCCTTCTGGTGGCGGTTTTTGTGATTGTGAAGCACAAATCGAACATCAAGCGCCTTTTGAACGGCACCGAGAACGGTTTTGGCAGCAAGCGCAAGACCCCGAAGGCATAAATATTGTAGATTGTAGAGGTATAGAGTTATTAGTTCTGAGTTCCGAGTTACTAGGTTGTTTATTTCAAGCATTTCTAGTAACTAGTAACTAGTAACTAGTAACTAAATGAGGAACATTATTATGAAGGTTACAGTTTTAGGTACTGGTGGTTGGGGCCTGACTCTCGGTCAGGTGGTCTATGAAAATAAGTGCGAAGTTTCGTTCTGGACAAACTCGCAGGCCGAAGTCGATCTGCTTTCGACGGAACATCAGTACAAGGACAAGCTCCCCGGCGTAATCTTCCCGGCGGATTTCAAGTACACGACCGATATGAATGCTGCCCTCGATGGCTGTGACATGGTGCTTATCGTGGTGCCCTCCCAGTTCATGGGCGGTGTTGCCAAGAATCTGGGCAAGTGGACTCCGGCGAAGGGCAAGGAACCTGTCGTTGTTTGCGCGACCAAGGGTATTCTCGAAGGCACGAACCAGCTGATGAGCGAAGTGCTCCTCGAAAACGTGCCGTGGCTTACTGATGACAAGATGGTCGCCTTCAGTGGTCCGTCTCATGCCGAAGAAGTCAGCCGCCATATCCTTACGGCGATTGTGGCTGCCTGCGTGAACGAGGACTCCGCGAAACTTGTGCAGAAGGTGATGAGCTGTTCTTACCTGCGCGTTTACAGTTCTACCGACATCATCGGTGTTGAACTCTGCGGTTCTGTGAAGAACGTGATTGCCATTGCCTCTGGCGTGCTCTACGGGCTCGAGGCGAGCGGCAAGTTCAAGATTGGCGACAACACCCGTGCAGCCCTCCTGACGCGCGGTCAGGCTGAAATGTGCCGCCTGGGTAAGGCGCTCGGTGCAAAGCCCGAAACTTTCGCTGGCCTTGCCGGCATGGGCGACCTCATCGTGACCTGCCTCTCGCAGCATAGCCGCAACCGCTACGTGGGTGAACACATCGGGCGTGGCGAAACCATCGAACAGGTTCTCGCCGGCATGAAGATGGTGGCCGAAGGCGTGCCCACCTGCAAGAGTACCAAGGCGCTCGCCGACAAACTCGGTGTCGAGATGCCTATCGTGAACTCCGTCCACGCGCTTCTCTTCGAAGGCAAGAAGGTCGAAGACGTGCTCAAGGACATGTGGGGCCGCGAGCTCAAGACCGAAGTCTGGGGTTAGTAATACACAAATGGCGGGCTGAGGCCCGCAAGCGTTTTAATCCTCGGCATTTGCCGGGGATTTTTATTTCTTGTAGACGGCGAGGACGACTGCGCCCTGCAGGGCCTGGAACAACATGGGAATGTATCCGATGAGTGCCGCCGCAAGCACGATTTCTGCAGGTATCCCGAGGAGTCCGGTAAAGAGGCTCACGTTCACGCCTTCGCGGATACCGATGCCGTTTATCGAAATCGGTAGCATCGAGACCGTAATGGTGATGGTCATGAACACCGTGATTGTTGCAACATCGACCGGGACACCTACCGCCTGGAAGTAGGCGTAGTGTATTGCAATTGAGGAAAGTTGCAGCCAGATGGAATCGAGACCCGAGAATGCGAATGCCTTCTTGTGGTTCCTGTAAATCGAGAATGCGTCTTGCAATTTGAGGAAGAACGGCACCCTGTTCGTGAGGCCTGTGGGAAGCTTTATCTTGTCTGAAAAGAGCCCGCCGACGATGACGAAAAGGGAAACGAGGGCCACCGCGCAGACGGCTCCCGTGTACATGGCAGGAATTTGGTAGCGCGAAACCACGAAGGGCAACATCGCGAAGAAGCAGAGGAACATCGCGAGGAGTCCCATCACGCGCGAGATGGCGACTGCCGCTACCGAGTTTGCCATATTGCCGAAGCGCTTGCCGAATGCGATGGTCTTGACCGCATCGCCGCCGAACCCGCTGGGGAGCAGGTTGTTGAAGAAGTACCCGAGGGCGATGTAGGCGTAGAACGTGCGGAACTTGATTTTCTTGCCTTCGTCGAGCAAAAGTCCGCGCCAGCGGTTTGCCTGGATTGCCATGCTGAATACGGTGCAGGCTAGGATGAGCCCAATCCACGGGAGAGCCTGTGTTGTCCAGTGTTCACAGACGCTCGCGAACGGGACTTTCCAGAAAATGTAGGCAAGGCCGCCGACACTCACGACGACTTTCAACAAGTTCAGGAGAATCTTCTTTGCCTTGCCCTGTTCCACGCTGTACCTTACTTTGCCGCAACCTCGGCGGCAATTTCGCGGATTTGCCTTGCGCTGTTTTCCCAGGTAAATTTGCTTACCCAGGCGTCAATCTCGCTATCGTATTTTCCCTTGTCGTCAATGGCGTTCTCGAGGGCGCGGGCGATACTGGCCGCATCTTTCGGGTCGAAATATTTGGCGACGTTCCCGCCGACTTCGGGGAGCGAAGAAACATTCGAACATGCTACGGGCGTGCCGCAGGCGAACGCCTCCAGAATCGGGAGACCGAATCCTTCGTAAAGCGAAGGGAGCACGAACAGGTCTGCGAGATTGTAGAAGTTCACGAGGTCTTCCTGGCTCACCATGCCGGCGTGTATAGTGAGGTTTTCTACTCCCAAATCTTTTTCGCGTGTTTCGCGGGTGCGTCCGTCAAACGCTTTCCCGACAAGCACTAGCCTGCAGTTTTCCCTGCCTTCCATCTGGGCGAAACCTTCCAGGAGCCCGTTCAGGTTCTTGTGGGGGAGCAGGTTTCCTACGTACAGGATAATCTTCTTGTCGCGGGGAATGTTGAACTTCTTGTACAGGTATTCAACATCGCTCTTGGGCTTGCGGACAAACTCACTCCCGACTCCGAGCGGGACAACCATCATCTTGGATTCGTCCGCCTTGTAGAACCGCAAAAGGTCGCGCTTGGTGCTTTCGGAATCGGTGAGAATCCTGTTGGCACGCTTGCAGATGAACCAGAAGATGAACTTGAAGTAGAGGTGCACCACCTTCATCGGCAGGAACTCGGGATACACGAGGTGCGTGAGGTCATGGACCGTCACGATCATCTTCCCGCGGTAAAAGAGCGGAACGTTACAGTGCGGAATGTGCAGAACGTCGGGCTTTTCCTTGCGCAACTTGCTGTACGGGAATTTGAGTTGCTCCTTGTAGCCGTAGATGCCGCTGATGAAGGGAATGTGCTTTGGGACTTCCTTGTAAGCGTTGAGGTCCTTCGGGTCGCCGAGTGCCACCGTGTAGCCCACATCGCGCAACCAGTGTTGGATGCACGTGCCGATTCCAGACCGGCTTACCATGCGGGCGTCAATTGCGATTTTCGGGGCGCTACCCATGCGAGTCCTATGCCTCTGCCCTGAAGTGGTCGAACATCTTCTTGAGCGTTACGCGGATGTCTGTTCCGTTCCAGTATTTTTTCACGCGGGTGTTGTCGGCGCAGAGGTATGGCGTTTCTACCGGGCGAACCTTCTCGGGATCTACGACGATTTCAATATCGATAGGCGTGAACTTGAGGATAACGTCCTTCAGCAAATCTTCAATCCTGTTCGCAATGCCGGAACCCACATTGTAGGTGTCGAACTCGTTCTCGTTTTCGAGTAGCATGCGGTAAACATGCACGACGTCTTCCACGTCTGAGAAATCGCGATAGGCGCTCAGGTTACCCACAAGAATCTTGCCGGGCTTGCCCGACTTGTCGATGGCGGCGACCTGCTTCACGAAACTCGGGAGTGCGAATGTTGTCGTCTGCCCGACTCCCGTGTGGTTGAACGAGCGGGTGCACACAATCTTCATCCCGTATTTCTTGCGGTAGAGTTGAGCGAAATTTTCCTGGGCGATTTTCGAGATGCCATAGGGGTTGCTCGCTTCCAGCGGGTCCGTTTCCTTGAGCGCCTTGTTCCCTTCGGGAATGGCGTATTCCTCGGCGCTCCCGATTAAAAGTATCTTTGCCTGCGGGGCGTGCTTGCGGATAGCTTCCAGCAGGTTGAGCGTCCCGTTCACGTTCACGCTGATGGTATCGGCGGGGCACTTCCAGGAGGCTCCCACCGAACTGATGGCGGCAAGATTCACGACGGCATCCGGCTTTGCGCCTTCGATAAGCGCTTCCACCTGGCCTGCGTTCTGCAGGTTCACTTCGGGCAGGTCCACCTTCACGGTGGAATGCCCTGCGGCTTCAAGCTCGTGGGCAAGGTACTTGCCTACGAATCCGGCTGCACCGACGATGACGACTTTCATCAAATCTTTCCTTCGGCAAGGAGTTTGATGTCGCTTTCGACCATGCGCTTGGCGAGTTCTTCGTAGCTAATCTGCGGTTCCCAGCCGAGAACCTTCTTCGCCTTGCTTGCATCGCCGATGAGCAGGTCCACTTCGGCGGGGCGGAAGAACTGCGGGTTCACCTTCACGACCACCTTGTCGGTGCCCTTGAGGGTCGCGTATTCATCGACGCCCTTGCCGTGAAACTCGATTTCCATGCCGGCAGCCTTGAAGGCGAGCGTTACGAATTCGCGGACGGTGTGCGTCTTGCCGGTAGCGACAACGAAGTCGTCTGCTTCGCTCTGCTGCAGCATGAGCCACATGGCTCGTACGTAGTCGGCGCTATGGCCCCAGTCGCGGCTCGCATCCATGTTGCCGAGTTCAAGCACGTCCTGCTTGCCGGCCTTGATCTTTGCAACGGCGATGGTAATCTTCCTGGTCACGAACTCGGCGCCGCGGCGTTCGGATTCGTGGTTGAAGAGAATGCCCGAGCAGGCGAACATGCCGTAACTCTCGCGGTAGTTCTTGATAATCCAGTGTCCGTAGAGTTTTGAAACACCATAGGGGCTGCGCGGGTAGAAAGGCGTCGTCTCGTTCTGCGGGATGGCCTGCACCTTGCCGAACATCTCGCTGGTCGATGCCTGGTACACGCGGGTGTCGGGCTTTACGAGGCGAACCGCTTCCAAAAGCTTGGTGACGCCGATGGCGTTGATGTCGGCGGTGGAGAGCGGGGTTTCCCAGGAGGTGGTCACGAAGGACTGTGCGGCGAGGTTGTAGATTTCGTCGGGTTTTGCAATTTCCATGGCACGCAGGAGCGATGCGGAATCGGTCATGTCGCCAAAGATGAAGGTGACCTTGCCCTTGAGGTGTTCTGCGTTGTTAAAGTCGAGCTTGCTCTTGCGACGGACAAGCCCGTAAACTTCGTAACCCTTCTCGAGAAGGAACTCTGCCAGGTACGAACCGTCCTGACCGGTAATGCCTGTAATAAGTGCGCGTTTCATGCCCTAAAAATACAATTTTTACGAGGGAAGTATGTACGTTACTTGTATGAGAGACGAAAAAAATATATATTGAATATGAGTAAAATAACTGGAGGAAATGCTATGAACAAGAAAATCGTTAAATTCCTGGCTGCAACGGCAGTCCTTTCAGGAGGCTTGTTCTTTGGCTGTTCGACCTCCGATTCGGGAACGGACTCCTTTTCTAGCGAAGGCTCAAATGAGGGTTCGCTTGTCTATCAGAAAAACGATGCCGCAAGAATGTGGTCCCGAATAGATGAACTTGGAATAGCAGGGTATTTCGACTCTCTTTCTCAAAGCGAAAATGCTCCGGTCATTAACGTGTCTTCGCTTGTCAATCGCCACTGCCCCTCTCCGGCCCTTGCGATGGACGAAAATACGCGTTACCTTGACGAACTCGAATCCCTGTTCGACGAAGGTGAACAGGTGAAGGGTGTTTGTGGGAACGCTCTCAAGTTGAACGATGGTCAGGTGGCGCCGCTCGGTGTGAACCTGATTGATTCCATGAGGGTCGGTACGGTAGAATTCTGGTTTCGCCCGAACGAGGATTTCTACGACAGGAACGCAAGAACCTTGATGGGTAACGACGGTGCCCGAATTCATTTCTTCTACAAGAATGGCGAACTCTATTTCCAGAAGAACCACCACAACCAGCATTTCTTTGTGAAGGGAAAGGCCGAACTGAAAAACGACTGGAACCTGATTGCAGGCCAATGGGGTGACGGTTACATGAGCGTTTGGCTGAATGGGGAGATGGTCGCCCGCTGGGAACATAATATGGGTTACGCTCCGGCGACGCGCGGAGTCCCGTTCGAAAACCTGGTTGTCATTGGCTACAAGTCAAGTTGCTGCATGGAAGGTGCAGGCCAGTACACTGGCATGACCACGTCTGGTTCTTTTGACCAGTTCCGCATTTCGAATATCCCGCGCTACAAGATGTCGGATAGCGTCATTGCCGAACCTGACACGTTGATAAGCGATACTTCTGTTGTCGATCCCGTTCCGGTGGATACGCTGAAGGTAGATACGCTTGCGAAAGACTCTGTGCCCGTAGATACTACAGTGACAGACACGATTGTCGCAGATACTGCAGTGACGGATACGCTTGCGAAGGATACGACTGCAGCAGATACGGTTGTGGCAGATACGACCGAGAAGGACTCTGTCCAGGAATCCCTGTGGACCTTGCTGAATACGCAGGGTGTTTCTCGCTATTTTGTAGATGTTACGCTTCCTGTGACATCTTCGGCAGTCCAAAAATGTAATGCCCCGGCTCTTGCAATGGACGATACCACGCTTTACCTCGATGAACTGGAAACGATTTTCGCTGAAGGTGAACTTGTAGATGGCGTTTGTGGTAAGGCTTTGTCCTTGAAGTCTGGTGAAGTGGCTCCGTCAGGGATTAACCTGATTGATAGCATGGCTGCGGGCACGGTTGAGTTCTGGTTCCGCCCGAACGACGATTTCTTTGACGTGCCTGCTCGTACGCTTCTTGGCAATGACGATTCCAGGCTTCATTTCTTTGTGAACAATGGAACATTGTACTTCCAGAAAAACCACACGAATAAGCATTTCTTTGTCGGTGCTCCGGTGAACTTGAAAAAGGACTGGAACCTGATTGCGGGCCAATGGGGCAATGGTGAAATGAGCCTCTGGCTGAATGGCGAAAAGGTGGCAAGTTCTGTGCATGAACTGGGGTACGAGGCCTCGACTCGTTCTAAGGAATTTGCGAATTTGTTGATAATTGGGTACAAGTCCAAGTGCTGTATGGAGGGTCCGGGTCTCAGTCAGGCTTTGACGACATCCGGTGCATACGACCAGTTGAGAATCTCAAATGCGGCACGCTATGTGCCTCAAGAGGATGTTGTTGCGCAAGATACGGTCAAGAAAGATACTGTATCCTTTGATACGGCGTATTTTGGACAGATAATTCCGGTTGATTCCTTAGGAACTGTTGATTCGCTGCCCATAGTTGTTGACACGACTTCCCGCTTGTAATTAGATTCTAAAAAAATATGGAATAAATCCTGGCTTATTTGCTGGGATTTTTCATTTATCCGCAAAAATGTTGTTTGTAATAAAAAAATATAGTTTTGCTTGCCTCATTTTGTTTATATTAATGTGTACGGGCTAGGAGGCCGTTATTATGAAGAAGAAAATATTAATTCCCATTATTGCACTTGGTGCAATTTTTGCTGGTTGCAGTTCCGATAAATCTTCGGACCCAGTGGCTAACGATGTGGCTGGCGAAACTCCGTTGGAACACCCCCAAGCAGCAGTGGCCGACGATGACGAATTCGTTGAAGACGAACTCGATGAGCGTACGGATGGATGCTCGATTGGCTTGGAAATGACTACTAAGGTAGATCCGGAAGATAGCAGAGCTCTCATCCTTGAGGTTGTTGGCGAAAAAGCCTGTGCTCCGGATAATGAAATAGAATTCATTGACGATATTTACGGGGATCTTTCGTATGGTCTTCGCACACGCACGGGCGAGGTTGTTGCCGAACCGCTCGCGGTGGGGGAGGTTCATTACGGATGCATTGACTTGACGGATGTCTCTAATCCGAAGTTTAAACGTGATGATTGCACGGGCATTGCTCCGGGTACCTACCGGTTGAACGTCATGTATGAAGGAAAGTCCGCGTATTTTAAATTTAGAATACAGGGCGAAATCGAAGAATAGATTGTCTCCTTGAATTAAATAGACGTGGGCAAGTAGACTTGTCCACGTTTCTCGTCTGATTTTTTTAAATTGCGGGTATGGCTTTTGTTCACCTGCAAGTTCATTCTGAATTTTCCGTATTGAAGTCCTCGGCGCGTCTCAACGGCATTTTGGCTGCTGCCGCCAGCGATAACGCTCCGGCTGTCGCCCTGACAGACCACGGAGCCATGTTTGGCATTCTCGAAATCCAGACGCGCGGCAAGGAGATGAACAAGGAACGCAAGGAGAAGGGCCTGCCGCCGGTAAAGACGATTTACGGGTGCCACGTGTATGTGGATTCCCCGAGTGCAAGCGCGAAGGACCCGGTTACGTATGAGCGGCTTACCCTGCTTGTTGAAAACGAGACGGGCTATTACAACCTGCTCCGTATTGTGAGTTACCGCTATGAGGAAAGCGACCGCTGGGCCGAAATTCCCTCGGTTCCGCTGGATGTCGTGAGCCAGCACAAGGATGGCATTATTGCCATTGCGGGCGATTACTTTAGCCGTTATGGACAGAACGTGGCATCGGGGCGTCTAGCCCAGGCCCGCGAGTTCATGGATAACCTCGACAAGATTTTTGACCGTGAGCACCTGTACCTTTCTGTGTGCGATAATGGCGTACAGCAGCAGAAGGTGGTGAATAATTACAACGTGAAGTTGGCAAAGGAGATGGGCCGCGAGGTTGTGGCCGTTGCCGACGTGCACTACATCAAACCTGAAGATGCCACGGCACACAAGGTTTTGCGCTGCATTTCGCTCAAGTGCACGCTGAATGACTTTACGGATGCACGCTTCCCGACTGACCAGTTCTATTTCCGCTCCGAAGAAGAAATGGTCAAGCTCTTCGGGCATATCCCAGGGGCTATCGAGAATACGGTCAAGATTGCCGAGCGCTGCAACTTTACGGTGAAGACAGGCATTGGCGATGAGTTCTGGCCCAGGTTCAAGATTCCGGATGAATTCCTTGCGTCCGAGGAATACCAGAACATTAAGGCCATCATGAAGGCCGAATACGATGCGGAGTATCCGATCATTCGTGAACGAGAACGGCAAGGTATAATCAAGGATAAAGCGAAAAAGCTTATTGCCGCCTATTGCGCCGAGAAGGGTGTCGACGAAAAATCCTTGACCGATGAGGAAAAGGCCGAATTCAAGAACCAAGCCGCGCAAGAGCCTTTTACCGAAGATGACAACAAGGCTTGGAAAAAGAATACGGGCCGTTGGTGTAAACCGGGTGGCGATGCCGACATATACATCACACACCTGTGTAATGAACGCCTCAAGTGGCGCTTCCCCGACGAAAATTTCAAGTTCCCTGCGCACGAAACTGAAGTTGCAAAGCGCATGTACAAGGAACTGAACTGTATCCGCAACATGAATGTGGCGGGCTACCTGCTTATTGTGTGGGACTTTATCAACTGGTCACGTGAACACGGTATTCCCGTGGGCCCGGGTCGTGGTTCTGCTGCAGGTTCGCTGGTTACCTACATCATCGGTATTACTGACATTGATCCGCTCAAGTTTGACCTCCTTTTCGAACGCTTCCTGAACCCCGAACGCGTGAGCATGCCCGATATCGATACCGATATTTCTGATAGAGACCGCGGGCGTGTTATTCAGTATGTGACTGACAAGTACGGCTACGATTGCGTGGGGCAGATCATTACCTACGGTATGCTCAAGTCGAAGGCGGTGATTACCGACGTGGCTCGCGTGCTGGGGCTGCCTCCGCAAGAAGCGAAGATGATTACCAAGCTGTTCCCGCAGCGCACGCTGAACTTTAGCCTCACGCAGGCATGGACGGGCAAGGACAAGAAGGGCAACAATCTTGAAGATGGTTACAGCCCTGAGCCGTTGAAGGCCATGATAGAGAGCCGCGCCAGTTACCAGAACCTTTGGAATATTGCGCTCTCGCTCGAGGATTTGCCCCGCCAGACGGGCGTGCATGCCTGCGGCGTGGTGATTACGCCGACCCCGATTTACAATCTGGCCCCGCTTTACCGAGCGGCCCCTGCCGATACTCCCGTGGTGATGTACGATAAGCACTACGCCGAAGATATCGGACTTTTGAAGATGGACTTCCTTGGCCTCATCAACTTGTCCATCATTCAAGACTCGGTGAACATGGTCAAGAAGAATCGCGGGATTGACCTCGACATGGGCCACATTCCGCTCGATGACAAGAAGACCTTTGACTTGCTTGGCAAGGGCATGACGACTACGGTGTTCCAGTTCGAATCTCCGGGTATGCAGAAGTACCTGCGCGAATTGAAGCCGACGCGAATCTTTGACTTGATCGCTATGAACGCCCTGTACCGTCCGGGGCCTCTTGAACAGATTCCGCACTTTATTGCTCGTAAGAACGGCAAGGAAGAAATCGACTGTTATCACCCCGACTTGGAGCAGGTACTGGGGGAAACGTATGGCGTTATCGTTTACCAGGAACAGGTGATGAAGCTTGCCCAGATTTTGGGCGGCTACTCGCTGGGCGGCGCTGACAACATCCGCCGTATTATGGCGAAGAAGATGCCCGACAAGATGGCGAAACTCGAACCGGAGTTCTTCCAGAAGTGCTTGGACAAGGGCTACGACAAGGCCATGATCCAGAAGGTCTGGGATGCGGTGCTCCCGTTCTGCGGATATGCGTTCAATAAGAGCCATGCCGCTGCATACGCTTACGTGGCTTACCAGACAGCGTACCTCAAGGCAAATTACGGCCCGGAATACATGGCCGCCTCAATGACTTCCAAGATGGGCAAGACCGAGGACATCGTGACGATTGTCCAGGAATGTAAACGCCTGGGAATCGATGTGCTTACGCCCGATATCAATACGTCGTATGGCGTGTTTACGGCGAATCCGGAAGGGAAGATTTTGTATGGGCTTGCGGGTATCCGCAACGTGGGCCTTGCCGTTGTCGAAGACGTTGTCGCCGAACGTGAAAAGCGTGGCCCCTATAAGGATATATTTGATTTTTGCAAGCGTGTCGCGGAATACCAGGGCTCCTTCAAGGAAAAGCACCCTCCTTTAAGCAAGAAGGTACTGGAATGCCTGATTATGGCCGGTGCGCTTGATTCGTTGCCGGGTAGCCGTGCCGTGCTTATGGCGACTGTTGACCGTGCTATTGAAGTGGCAGCCAAGCATCAAGAAGACAAGTCGATGGGGCAGACGTCTCTGTTCGATTTGGGTGGCGCTAGTGGCATGGGCATGGAAAATACAGCCGAAGTCCTCGAAGAAGCCGAGGAGTGGAGCTGCATGGAAATGCTCAACAAAGAACGCAACGTGTTGGGCATGTGCCTTTCGGGGCACCCGCTAGATGAATTTCGCCCCGAATTGAAGGGCTTTACGACGGTTTCGCTGAATTACGATGAACTGCGGAAAAAGGTGGGTTCCCGCGTGGCGGTTGGTGGCGTTGTCACGCAGATGCGCTCTATCGAGACAAAGCGTGGCGACACGATTGGTGTCGGCATGATGTGCGATTTCCATGGCGATGTCGAACTCTTCTTTAAGAAGGATGACTGGGAACGCTTCCGCGACAAGATTTCTGAAGATGACCGAATCTTGGTGAAAGGCGAACTCGAATTCAAGCGTGACAAGGAACGTAAGCCCACCGAAGAGTTGCAGATTACTGTGGAAGAGGCTATCCAGCTCGATACGGTGCGCAAGGATATGGTGAACTTTGTTCACGTGAACATGGATGCTGCGGTACTCTCGGAGGAATTCCTCCAGAAGTTGGAAGAAGGCCTTTCTGGCTTTGAAGTCTTTGAAGAAACGGAACATGGATGCCGCCTGGTGTGCCATGTGGAAACGGAATCGGGTTTTGAACACATAATAAAGTTGACCAAATACAAGGTCTACTACAATGAAGAACTGCTGAATTGGCTCCGCCAAGATATGGGACTCACGCAGATCTGGGCGTCTCCGAAAGAGAGACGGTAAAATGCAGGGAAAACCGTTCGTTCTCTTCTGTGCGGGTGAGGATTCCGGCGACGTGCTGGGCGAAACCCTTGTCCGCTCCGCAGTAGATAACGGAATGAACGTTCTTGGGGTAGGTGGCCCGCGCATGCAACGTGCGGGCCTTACTCCGGTAGGGGACTACGAAACCTTGCCCGTATCGGGTTTCGGTGACGTGCTTCCGCATATTTTTCGCTTGAAGAAAATATTCTCGCAGTTGGAATCAAGACTGCAGTGCGATGAATGTGTGGCTCTGGTCTGCATTGATTATCCTGGGTTCAATATGAAGTTGTGCCGCAAGGCACTAGCATTGAAAAAGCCGGTCTTGTATGTGGCGCCCCCGCAGGTCTGGGCCTGGAAAAAACATCGTGCCCGCCGCTTGAAGGGTGCGAAACTGGCGGTACTCTTCGATTTTGAACGGCGCATTTATGAATCCCTCGGGCTGAATGCCGAGCTTTTAGAGCACCCGTTCCCGCGTACGGCGGGCACGCGGGCAATCCACCCGAGCCAAGACATCATCCTGTTGCCCGGCAGTCGCAAGTCGCAGGCCATCCGGAATCTGCCGTTCTTTATGGCAGTAGCATCGCAGGTCCACGCGACCAATCCCGAAAAAAACTTCGTGCTCGCCGCATCCCGAGACTCGCTCAAAGCGCAGTTTGAACGCGCCCTTGTCGGCTCGCTTGCCGGTACTCCTAATGCCGGCGATATTCCCGCCTGGTTGCGTATTGAAGTTGCCCCGCAGGGTGCAAAAGAGCGGGCTGATTTCTATGCCCGCCATGCGGCTGCGCTCTGCATGCCGGGCTCGGCCACGCTGGAACTTGCGCTTTCGGGCGTGCCGCTCGTCGTTGCCGATGTACTCGACCCGCTGACGTATTTCATCGGGAAACACTTCGTGAAAACGGATTATTTTGCCCTGCCGAATATCCTGCTACGGCACGGTGCCGTTCCTGAATTCTTCTTTACGCGCAGGAGTGCTTGCAAAAAGTCAAGCGTTGCTGCAGTTGCAGATGCCCTCGGCAAATGCAATGCCGAAACATCCAGGGGGATTGCAGATGACCTGGATAAAACGTTCGTAGAGGCGAAAAATCCCGAATCGTTAATGCTTGAATTTCTTGGCGAGTTCGTCAAGCGTGATGCGCATTAGCGTAGGGGCGCCATAAGGCGACTTCAACGGATTCTCTGTCGCCATCAACTGGCCCACAAGCATCGCCATTTCTTCGGGCTTGAGTTTGTCACCCGCCTGGTAGGCGTTCGTCTTGGACCAAGCCTTCGCAAGCGTATCCTGTACCACCGAAGCGTCGCCCTTGTCGCCGCTTTCGGCGCAACTGTCCAAGAACTCGTGAACCGCCTTTACGGCTCTAGATAACTTGAGCGCGCTCGGGATGGCGCGAATCTGGAATGTGTCCCCGCCGAAAGGCTCCACAAAGAATCCTAGTTTGCGCAACTGCTCGTCGACGCTGGCAAATATCTGCTTTTCGATCTTGCTGAATTCAATCAGTTCGGGGAACAGGAGTTCCTGGCAATCGAGGTCTGCGCCCTTTTGCAAAATGTTGAGCGCCTTCTCGTACAATATGCGGGAATGTGCCGCATGCTGGTCGATAATCAGCAGGCCTTCTTCATCTTCGCCCGCAATGTAGGTGTCCGCAATCTGGAACAGGGTAGGGGCCTTCCACGGCTGCGGTTCCGGCTCCGGAACGGGAACGTTCCCTTCGCTCGGTTCAAGCGAAATAATTTTCCCTGCCTCGGGTTGCGAGAACAGGTCCTGCACGTCATCCGAGACATCGTAGCGGTTAGCCTTGCGGGGGTCTTGCGTGCTTTGCGTATAGTTCGGGGCAACGGGCTTGTAGAAGGGTGTTGCCTGCGCGAAAGAATTGTTTGGGGAATCCTGTGCATCGCCCGCCGAACTGGAGGGCGTGGTTGCGCTTATGTTGTTTGTACTTGGGGCGTTGAATTCCCCGCTCAAGTCAATAAACGGCGACTTGGCTTCCAAATCCTTCTGGAACGTGTCGCGGATGGCGTGGTTCACCACCAGGAATACCAGATTCTGGTTGGCGAATCGCACTTCGCGCTTTGCCGGGTGGACGTTCACGTCGAATTCGGTATCCGGCATGTCGAGGAACAGCACGGTAACGGGCTTGCACAGTGCTCCATAGGGCTCGTATGCCTGCGAAACGGCCTTCCCGATCATCTTGTTTTCGATCGGGCGGTTTCGCATGAACAAAAACTGGTGGTGGCGTTTCCCCTTCGTCTCGGTCGTGGGGGAGATATAGCCGGAAACATGGACACCCGCCTCAGTGTAGTCGACCGGCAATAGGTTCTTTGCGATTCCAGAACCAATTGCCTCGGCAAGCCTCGTGCGGAGTTCTCCCGGAACGCCAATAAACACGCTCTTTTCGCCCACCTTGTAGTCAAAGCGTATTTCGGGGTGGGCGATGGAGGTCTTGATGATGACATCGAGAATCTTGGTGCCCTCGGAGGTTTCGCTCCCGAGGAACGTGCGGCGCACCGGCGTATTGAAGAACAGGTCTTCAATCAGGAATGTGGTGCCGTGGCCTGCGGCATAGGGTTCCTCGCTTTCGACTTGCCCGCCCTTGAGGACTAACCTTCCGCCGTCCCCGTCTTCGGTCGATGTTGAAATCGTCATCTTGGAAATGGCGGCAATCGATGCAACCGCTTCTCCGCGGAACCCATTTGTTTGCAGGTGGAAAAGGTCTTCTGCCGTATAGAGCTTCGAGGTTGTATGCCTCAGGTAGCACAGGTCCAAATCCTTTTTGCCCATGCCCTTTCCGTTGTCTATAACGAGAATCTTCTTTTTACCGCCTTCTTCGATCTGCACCTGTATGCGGGTGGCCCCTGCATCGATGGAGTTCTCTATAAGTTCTTTTACAGCCGATGCCGGACGCTCAATAACTTCGCCTGCAGCAATTTTATTGATTATTTCGTCCGGTAAAAGGTGTATTTCAGCGGTTTTCATGGCACAAATATAGCCAAAACCTATATTTCGCACCCGTTTTTTTGTTAAATTAGCATTGGATTCCGGTTAGGGGGTCTAACAAAAAGCGAGGTTAGAATAGTGATTTCGAATTTCTTCATGCAACTGATTCATATTGAACTGTTGACTTCATATTCTGTGAAGGATTTGCTCACGCTCATGCGACGTGACCCGCGGTTCGATGTCAAGTTGGTGAACGACCTGTTTTTTGAAGGCTCTCTTATCGATGAAAATTCGCACCGCTTTATTGCCGACAACATCGTTTCTTGGCTGTATGAGCGTGGCGAAAACCCGGATGAGTTTATTGAACGTATCGTGAAGCGTTGTGCTGATTTTGAGGCTGTCCCTGCCCGTAGCGTGTTGCGTACCTACCTCCCGTTCGTATCGCAGTTCTACCAGACCCAGGACGTCCGTGCACTTTGCTTGGAAACCATACCGAAACGTTACCCATTCCTTACGCACTCCTCTATCCTCAGGGATACGACCGAAAATGACACGAGGAACATGTTCCTCGCCTTCAGGTTTGAAACTCCGGGTGCGCTGGTCTCGAACCCCATGCGCTGGATTCTTGGCATGTTCCGCGTAGGCCCGCTCCTTTTGAACACGCCTGCATACGAATACATGGAATACGAGGCTACCCAGACCTCGTTTATTGAAGCGCTCGAAAACCGTGTCGAAGCCGAAATGAAGGATGGCAACGTCTACATTGGAGACAAACTTGTAGGCCGGACCGCCACCTTTGGTGAGTGCCTCGACAAGCTCGGTTTTGATTGGGATAACAAGCCCGAACGCGATGTGGGCTGCGTGCTTGCACTCGAAGATGTGCGCGATGAAAAGACTAATGCAGTTCTGCTCCGCAAGGGCTGCTACTACGGTACGCCGAGCAACATCCTCGATGTGAGGTTCAAGGCGAACGTGATTACCCCGGAACCGTTCCTCAAGTTGATGAGTTCTGTGGTGAAGCAGGAATTCGATGCCTGGAAGCCGGTCCAGAAGGCCCAGGACGAACTGCTTGGCGCCATGAACGACTCTGTGGAAGTGGTTTACTACAAGAGCGACGACTCTATCTCGGTGAACCGCAAGCACCTGATGCGCAATGTGCCCGCAAGGATTTTGCGCAACCTGCTCCGCGAATACACCGCGACCGGCCGCGAAGAATACGAGAACCGTGAATTCAAGCGCGACCCGTCCATCTGCATGGACCCGCTCCGCCCGAACTTCGAAAGCCGCCTGAACCGCGTGATTGCCCATATCAACGGCACCGACGAGAAGGACGGCAACAGCGAGGGCGTCAAGAAGTACTTCGAAATTGAACGTCACCGCCGCGGTGGTTTCCGATTCCTCCCGAAGTGCAAAATTGTGTTCCGAGAAGAATAATTTTACAAAAAACTTTCAAAATTCCGTTAAAGTTTTAGTTATATTTGTAAACGTTGGGATGGTTGAAAGGTAAATCCTATCTATTTCCATCATAGCTCCCCTCCTGATGGATCTAAGGTTCCGGAAACCGCTCAATATTTTCTCCTTCTTAGGAAAGGGCCCCTCACGGGGCTCTTTCTTTTTTTCGTGTGAGCACACCGAAGGTGTGCGCATGCACCTAATTGCCATAGCAATTAGGTGCGTGTCGGGAGGGTCTTAGGGAGGGGCCGTCGTACGAGCCCCTC
>JAGAAW010000151.1 GCA_017615055.1 Fibrobacter sp. | reverse complement strand
GCGAGGTAAGTCGGGGCGATGACCACTTCGGTCTTCTTCACGTCCTTGACGGCTTCCACGATATCCTTAGCGAGCTGAATGGATTCGCTAACGGTCTTGTTCATCTTCCAGTTACCAGCAATGATATACTGACGCATAATTAACTCCTTGAGAGGTTTAAAATTTAACGGGCGTAAATATAGCAAAAAAGCCGCCTTTGGGAAGGTGGCTTTTGCTTGTCTAACCCGGAATTAGGCTAGTTGTAGTTGCTGGAACGGCTGGAAGTCGGTGCCGGAGAGCCACCGTAGCGGTCGCCTTCGATCTTTTCGAGGATCCATTCGTTCTCGTAGCCCTTCAAGCGTGCCTGGTCGGGGTGCTTCCAAATAAGGCGCGTGATGAGCTTGCCTTCGGCAGTGTAGTATTCCCAGACGCTGCTGGTATCGGTCTCGACTTCGTGGTCAGGAGGGCCCCAGAGCAGGTTCACCATGTCGTTGGTCATGCCTTCTTCGATATAGCCCTGCTTGAACACGTCCTTGAGGCGCTTGTCGATGCCCATGCTTTCCTTCGTGACGAAGTATTCGCGTTCGTATTCGTTCTGGCCTACGCCACGTTCAATAAGGATGGGGGAAGAAGTCTTGTTTGCGCAACCCCAGAGGAGCAGTCCGCTCAGGGCGAGTACGCACAGGTAAGAAATTTTCATAGGAACTCCTATAAGATTTAGTGTCCACAAAATAAGAATTTATCGGGCAAATAGATGAAATATTTTTTAGATTTTACAATGAAATGAAGATTTTTGGCCGCCATACGAGGATTTTTGCCCTTTTGCTGCTTTCAGCGTTCTCGTTTTCGTTCTCTCTCGGGTTCGATGCGAGCGTCAAGCAGGGCTTCCGCTATGGTCCGAACCTTTCCTGGAGCGTGATGGGGAATACCCCCTTCGTGTGGGGGCAGTGGCTCCCGCAATTGGAAGGGTCGCTCCGCTACACGTGGCTGGAGCCAATCGGGCTGCTCGACTACGGTGCGCCGATGGAAAAGTCGCCTACATTCCTCCGGATGGAAGGCGCCCTTGAACTTTCCCCGTTCTTTGCGGGCTACGAGGCCGGGCTCGGGCTCCGCCCCTTCAAGACCAACCCGCAGGTGGAGGTCGGGGCAATTTACCGTAGCTACCTTTACCTGCTGAGCAACCAGGAGATGGTGACGGTCGATGCCGTAGAGGGCGGGCGAATCGCCGAGACCTGGAATGCGGACTACATCGTGGATAATGTCTGGGGCGAAGATGACGAGTTCGACTACGCGCAGTTGTTTGACTTCTACGTAAAGATTGAGTACTTCTTGCCGCGCTACTCGTTTATCGGGCTCAACATGCACTACATATTGTCGGACATAAGCACCGATTTTGATGGCAAGAGTTACGACTACAAGATAAATATGCCCGTGTTCAGCCGCGATTTCGTGCTGGACTTTGAACTGTACGGGATGTTCAGTTTCAACAAGAATATTGCGGCCCTGTTTGAGACATCGTACTACCGGACGGGCACGCTACGCAACGGGAATACCGTGGAAAAAGAAGCGCTGAGCTACATGATGGCGAAGATTGGCCCGCTTTTTTCGTGGAAAGACGGTATGCGGAGCCTGACGTTCGAACTCGGTTTCTGGAAACGCAAGGAAGACCGTTTCTACGATGGCAGCCTTGCCCAGGAATTCATTGCTCAGCTGAAGTATCAGGGCTACTTCTCGTTCCCGATCCACCAGAACGTGCGGTAGTCGTGGCTTGATTTCAGGATGCTTTCGCGCAGGGGGTCCGTGTCGATTTCTTCGACCGGGTAGACCGAGCGCACCCAGAGCTTTCCGCGGTAGTTGAGGCCCGCGACCGTAATGAGCGCGGGGAGGTTGATTCCCGAGAATTCCTTCCAGCCGTCGATGCGCAGTTCGCGCTTTTCCTTTGCGGCGCCCCGCATGGTAATCAGGCGCGGGTTTGTAAGCAAGTCTAGCGTGACGCTCCACCACATGTTGGAGTATGCGGGCGAAAGTATATTCGGCTTCTGCACGCTCGAATCCTTGCACATGAAGAATCCGTGGGCGAGGAGTTCTAGGTCGTCGTACTTGACGGGCGTGTTCGCAATGTCCTCTTTCAGGTGGTGCATCGCCATCTGCCGTTTAATCTTGGGTTCGGAAAATTCGAGGTACCTTCCGGTCTTGCTCGTGATGTACTTGAAGGAGGGCCTGTTCGGGATATGGACAAAGAAGGTGTCCAGTTCCTTGGATTCGTGATGGCGCCACTCCAGGTCTATCCTTGCGCGGGAATGTTCCGGGTTGATGAACCAGCCTTCCAGGTTCACGATCATGTCCTGGTCGAGCAACTTGTGCGGGCACAGATCCTGCGCGTATGCTGTTACGGCCAGTGCGAGGGTCGTAAGTGCGGTGAGGACATGCCTGAAGGAAAGGTTCATGCGTCTAAAATAACAAAATTTTCGCATGCTGCTTGCAAAAGAAAAACTCCGTGCCCTCACAATGGCTGAAGGAGGACACGGAGTTTGTTTCTCAACAGGAAGAATTTTTGTAGCGGGCGAGGGTCCGCTTTTTAGCTGCTAGCCTTCTTCGACGGCGCTGATTTCGCCTTCGTCTTCGGCTTCGAGTGCATCGTTCTCGCCGAGCTTGAAGAGTTCCACGTCCTTCATGCTTTCGCGGATCTTCTGCTCGATTTCGTTGCAGAGTTCCGGATTGTCCTTCAGGAAGAGGCGAGCGTTCTCGCGGCCCTGGCCGATGCGTTCGTTGTTGTAGCTGAACCATGCGCCGCTCTTCTGGATAATGTCGAGTTCGCAGGCGAGGTCGAGGATGGAGGCCTCGCGGGAGATGCCGCAACCGTAGAGGATGTCGAATTCGCACTGGGTGAACGGGGC
>JAGAAW010000150.1 GCA_017615055.1 Fibrobacter sp. | reverse complement strand
TTTGCATTTTATACTCTTGGTTGCTTGTTTTGCAGATGCCAGTCCGCATTTCAAATCTAACCAAGAGTTTTTTATTCCCTCAAGGACGTAACGCCAGAAGGCTCTTTTGAACCACCCGCCTAGCGGGTGGTTTTCGGTTCAGACAAAAAATCCGTGCAGACTTACGCCTGCACGGACCTTGCCACAACACGAATTACAATTATGGCGAGCTTCGCCCTTCCTAAAAATTTCCTGCAGTTTAAAGGAAACCCGCAGGGACTAACAGTCACAAGGGTTTCCTCCCGCAATAAACATTCCATACCGGCAACAGGGAAACAAACACTTGCCTTCCGGAGCACTCGCTTGTTCTTGGCGGAGGAGCATGTCGGGCTAAGTGAACACTGGAACGAAGTGATCGTGTGAGCGTGCCCGACATGCACGTAGCCAACAAATCTACGAAGCCTTCCAAGCCGGTATATCTAGAATCCCATGGTACGGCCCGCGTGCGAATCCTTCGCACCCAACTCCTTGCGGAGTTCCGCCTCGATGCGGTCTGCCGTACGCGCAGTTTCGGGCAGGTAGCGCAGGCGTCCGTTCACCGCATTGAAATCGCCCGGCGTGAGCATCGGCATCTGCATCACCGATGCAGGGCACTCCACCTTCGGGAAGAACACATTCCAGATGTGGTTCACACCCTCGGGCTTCAGGTAGCCGAAGCCGAGCTTGAGTGCAAACCTGCGGCGGCTCGCCGTATCGAGAGACCCCTCGAAGTTTGTGGCCGCGATGAAAAGCCCCTTGAAATTCTCCATGCGGGTGAGAATCTCATTCACCTTCGAGACCTCGTGCCCCTGCATGGCACCGGAACGGTCACGCAGGAAGCTATCCGCCTCGTCAAAGAACAGGATGGACTTCGTGCGTTCCGCCTCCTCGAACGCAGCGGCAATGTTCGCCTCCGTCTGACCAACGAACATTCCCAGCAGGTCACTGGCACGGCGCACCACCAAGTTGCGCCCGAGGGTTCGCGCGATATGGCGCACGAACTCCGTCTTGCCCGTACCCGGAGGGCCATAGAGCAAAATGTTGAGGGAACTGGGCGCGGAATTCTCGTCAAGTTCTTTCCACACGGAATCGTAGTTCTTGACCACCTCGAGAATCTCGTCGGCAGAGCCCTCCATGTTGAGGCCCTCCAGGGAGTATGCCGGAGCGCGGCAGTCTACGTCACGGAGGGAACCGTTCTCGATTTCAAGCAGATGCGTATGTGCATTCAGGAGGCGTACCATCGTGGGGTAAGCCTTCACGTCGGCGCCATCCGCAAGGAGGTCGCGAGTAGAGCGCACCGCAAGCGTGTAACCGCCTGCCATCGCGGGGAATTCCACCACCAGGCGCATCTTCTCTTCGGGCGTGAGCAGGTCCTGTGCATCTTGCGCCTTGAGCACCGACTCGAGCATGTTGAGGCGTTCATCCTTCGCAAGCCCCTTGAACGCAATCGAGAAGTCGAAGCGGCGTCGCGAGCTCTTCTCGGTAAAGCTGATGGAGTTGGTAATCCAGATGATGGGCGTCTTGACGGATTCAAAGAAGTGGTTGAGACTCCCCTTCTCGAAACCGTTCAACACCAGGTCCGCCTCGTCGATCATGATGATTCCATGCTCCTTTTCGCACTGCCAGTCGGCAAGCATCGCTGCACGGATGCGGTAGAGCATCAGACCCTGCGAGCGGTTTTCGAAAGGACGCCCGAACTCATTGGAGTTACCAGCATCGATGCTCACTTCCAGAAGCGGAAGCCCCGCCTCCTTCGCAAGTGCCTTCGCAAGTTCGGTCTTGCCCGCACCTTCTACGCCATAGAACAGGATGTTCAGCGGGCGGTTCCAGCCATGATGCTTGATCAGGTCAAGTGCGAGGTTCGCATCCGGATTATGTTCCTGCAACTGGCAGAACGGAATGGAGCCGGGAGTAGCATGGCGGAAAGCCTTCAGGCCCGTTGTATCGCCGCATCCATTCAGGTAAGTCCTGAGTTCATACGGGATATTCAGTTCCTCGTTGCAAAGGCCCAGCTTGCGCAACGAGCTGTCCTTCCCAAGAATCTTTGAAACCTGGTCCTCGGAAAGCCCCGTCGCAACCGCAATTTCCTTAACGGCATTCAGGCTCAACTCGGGGGAGCCGAATCCGTGCGAGGGAGAAAACAATTCGCTATCCCGGTCCACCTGCATATCTTCGTTGCTGCGGAGCCACATGTAGACAACAAACTCAAGTTCCGCATCCGTCAGGCGGTAGACCTCCTTGACCTTCTGCGTGCGCCTGTATATATTGTCGTCGTCGTTCACGCCCTCGCAAATCTTCTTCAGGGCAAAGTCCTTAAACTTCCTACGGATAGCATTAGTGTATTCCGTATAGAGGTGCGGCGCCATTGAGCCCTCCCCAGCATCGGCAAAGGCATCCAAGAGGTTGCCGATGACACGTTCACGGCAACCGAACTGGGATTCCTTCCTGTAACGGCAGATCTGGCGCAGCAGGCGCGTATTGCAGTACTTGCCATCCAGCAAAAAATCCTCGTCACGGAACTCATCGTCAAAGTCGATAGGGATTTCGTCGTCATCGGGGTCATCGCGCATCAACTTACGCTTCGGCTTCGGAGTGATGAATCGACCGAAGATGCTGAGGATATCGTAAACGACATGAAGGCGGGTTTCCGCATCCATCAGGTGGAAAATGATAGCCTTGCTCATGCATTCGGGACGCCTGTCCAGGATGCGGACCCAGTACTCGAGAATTTTCAGGGTCGCAAAATTGGAGCGAGCCTTCCGGGGCCTGCCCGAGGTGTTCTTCTTGAGGCTTTCGTAAACGTTCTTGAAGTAATCGATCTTTGGCATAGACTTCCTTTTACACAATCCGAAAAATTTCGTCTATATCCTTATCGATTCATGCAGGAAAAATGTAAAACGGTTTAATAAATTTTTTTATGTTTCCTAGCGGAAACGCTCCAAACTAGCGGAGGCCAACTATGAATCTCATCGAATTTCTGAAAGACATGCCCGTTATCGGCATACTGCGCGACATTCCCCGCGGCGAAGAAGAAGCCTGTGTCAAGACGGCGGCAAGCTGCGGACTCAAGGCTATCGAAGTCACCATGAACACGGAAGGCGCCGAAGGCATAATCAAGGACCTGAAGGCAGCCGCACGCCCGTACGGCATTTCCGTGGGTGCGGGCACGGTACGTACCGGAGGCGACCTCGACCACGCCCTCAACACCGGAGCGGAATTTATTGTCACCCCAAATACGAGAAACGACATCATCCGTCTCTCGTGCACCGCCGGAATCCCGATTATCCCGGGGGCGCTCACCCCGACCGAAGTCCAGAAAGCGCACGACCTGGGGGCGACCGCCGTGAAGGTATTCCCCGTCAACTGCGTTGGCGGCCCTGAATACATCAAGGTCCTGCGCGGCCCGTTCCGCGACATAAAGCTGATGGCCTGCGGGGGCGTGAATGCAGAAAACGTCGGCGACTACTTCCGTGCCGGGAGCAACATCGTGTCGTTCGGCGGGAGCATCTTCAACGTCACGCTCATGCGCGAAAAGAAATGGGACGAAATCGGGAAGAAGCTCACCGCCCTTCTCGATGCCGTCAAGGCCGCAATTTAGGGAAAAGTTCTAACCCGCGGGTACTAGACCCGCAAGGCACGCCCGCATACTACTTGCGGGCGTCTCGCATTTTCTGCTTGTTCGCATACATTGAGGCGTCGGCGCTGTGGAGCATTTCGTCCGTGTCCTTGTAGCCTTCGCTCGAATGCGCGATACCGTAGGCAAACGACACCGTCCGTTCGATGATGGTCACCGCCTTCACCGCCTCAAGCATGCGGTCTGCGCAGGTGAATGCGCCACGCTTGTCGGTATCGGGACAAATCACCATGAACTCGTCACCACCCATACGGAACAGCAGGTCGGATTCACGCAGCAACTTCTTCACCGCGTTCACTACCGCACGCAGCAGCAGGTCGCCCGCCTGGTGACCATAACTGTCGTTAATTTGTTTCAAGCCGTTCAGGTCAAAGTAAATCAGGGCGAACTGCGTGCCGTATCGTGCACTGCGGGCAAACCACTCGCGCAGGGAATACATGGCATGGCGGCGGTTGTACGCACCGGTCAAGTCGTCAGTCAGGGAAATGTCCCTCAGGTATCGGAGCGTGCGGGCCAATCGTATATGCACGTTCACACGAGCCAGGAGAATCTCGGATACCGCGGTCTTGCTCACGAAATCGGACGCTCCGGCATGGAACCCCTTCGCAATGCTGTCGGAGTCTTCCCTGTTCGTGAGGAACACGATCGGGAGGTCATCGAGTGCGAACTTCTGGCGAATACGCAGGCATACCTCGTAACCGTTCAGGTCCGGCATGTTTATGTCCAGAAGAACCAGGTCGACGCGTTCCATTTCCAGGAATTCCAGCGCCTCCTTGCCCGAACTGCATGTCACGACGCTGTAGCCCACCTGCGACAGCATATCATTTACCTGCTGCTGCACCTCGGTGCTATCATCGACCACGAGAATCTTTTCTTCGACCATAGACGGTACTCCTTTCGACCTAATCTATATTCTTGGGCACAAGAATGTCAATGCCCCATAACATTCCAATATGGAACATATATGGGTACATTACAGGAATTCAAGAGCGGGAGCACTGTCTACGAGGCCCATCCGGCAGGAAAGTTCCAGAAAAAGCGATAGCGACTGCTTGCGTTCTTCGGTAAAGCGGTAGTCGAGTGCGCGGTAGTAATCCTCGAGAACGGCCCGCGGCAGGTCCACCGGATAGCGCGAGAGCCAGCGGTCGAGCGAGCCCTTCACGTCGGCACGGAAGCTGATGATGCTCTGTTCCGTCTGCTGCAGGTAGTTGTCGAGTACGGGGCGGAGCGGGGCCTGCAGGGCACCCTTCGAGATAATCCAGGCACCGAACACGAACGGGAGCCCCTGCCATTCCTGCCAGAGCGCACCCAGGTCGTAACTGTACGCGAAACGCCCGCGTTCGTTTTCTTCGAGGGCGAGGTCGCCAATGAGCAGGCAGGCGTCATCGCTCTCCTCGGCAGCAAGGCCACCCACATATTCGGGCTTGATTCCGTAGCGCATCTCGAACAATATCCGGAGTAGCGCCACCGAGGTGCGGCTCTGCGAGGTAATGCGCACGCGACGGCCCGCAAGCGACTCTATCGGGTAGCGTGAAAACAGCTTGACCGAACGCACCTCGAACGAGCACGAAGTACAGAATGCCGGCGAGAGCACAAACGCTCCGGGCTTGAGCGCAAACGTAATAGAAGAGGCGGGAGAAAGGTGGATTGAGCCGTCCATAAGGCCCGCACTCTGCACGCTCGGCGGGCTATCGACAAACTCCACATCGCCCAGTTCACTTTCGCGCCCCAGGAAGGCGTGAAAAAACGGCGCACACACCAAAAAAGGAATTCTCCCTACACGTAATGCCATGTAAAAAAATTAACTTTTGCCCGTAGCATTTTGTAGGCTACAAAAAGAAAACAACCGCAAATAAAAGATTATCGACTAAAACTACAATGGGCGTATTTCACGTTAAGAAAACATCTGTAGGCGAAGACCAGAAAAGCCTCGTATTCAAAGGCAAGATTGTCGAAGGTCCCATAAGCAAGGGCATGACCATCGAGATTCCCATCACGCAGGGAACAGTCGTGCCGATGAAGATATACGACGTGGTCCAGTTCGACAAGCAGAAGGACGAAGACAAGAAAATCGGCCTCGTCATAGACTTTTACAACCTTCCCGACGATATGGAAGTCATCATGGGCCTCAATATCGCGAACGAAGACCTGAACATCGTAAACACGTAGAACTTGCAAAAACAAACGCGGACAATCCAGTCCGTGAACAACAACGGAATGACACAAATGAAAAAGGAAAGACTGCGCGGAGTGAATTTGGGCGGCTGGTTCAGTCAAGTCGACTGTATCCAGGAAAAAGATCCCGTGGGATTCCCTGGGGTCATTCAACACATCAGGACCTTCCTCGATGCAAGCGACTTCAAGCGCATCCGCGAGGCGGGGTTCAACCACGTGCGCCTGCCCGTGGATTACTTTAACTTGTTCGAAACCGAAAACGCAAGCAAGCCGAAGGCAGAGGAATTCTCGCTACTGGACGAGGCCCTCAAGGAAATCCAGGCTGCAGACCTTGACGTGATTCTCGACCTGCACAAGTGCCCAGGTCACGATTTCCACCTGGGCTGCTCTACGGAACAGGCATTCTTTGCCGACCCTGCCGCACGCAAGAACACGTGCGACATCTGGGCATACATGGCCGAACGCTACAGCGGGGAAAGCCGCGTGATGATGGAACTCCTGAACGAGCCCGCCGGCAGCGATTCCAGGGTATGGGACAAGGTCAAGGACGAAATTTTCTGGGCCATCCGCAAGCACGCCCCCAAGAACACGATTGTCGTGGGCAGCAACAAGTGGAACAGTGCGAAGGAATTCGAGTTCCTCACCCCGATGGACGACGACAATGCCATCTACAGTTTCCATACCTACACCCCGGTGACGTTCACGCACCAGAAGGCCGCATGGATCCAGGACCCGTTCTTCCACATTGAACGCCCGTGGCCCGGCGACTACGCCGCGCCCACAAGAGATGCGGAAACCCGCCTGAACGTGGAATACGGCGTGTGGGACAAGGCCCGCCTGCAGGCGAGCATCCAGAACGCGCTCGACTTCCGCGCGAAATACGACCTGCCCGTTGCCTGCAACGAATTCGGCGTGTACGTACAGGTTCCGCGCCAGTACCAGATTGCATGGATGCGCGACTTCCTCGACATACTGCGCGAGGCCGATGTGGGATTCAGCTACTGGAACTACAAGAACCTCGACTTCGGGCTTGTATCGAAGGGCGAGTCGCTGCACGAGAGCCTCCCGCAGTACAACAACCCCGAAAGGCTCGACCGCGAACTGATGGACATGCTCGCGAAGGGTTAATCCCGACGGAGCGCGCACCCCTATGGCACTCGGCAGGATCAACAAGTTTGAAACCTTCGGGTCAGTCGACGGACCGGGTATCCGGTTCGTCGTCTTTACGCAGGGGTGCCCCATGCGCTGCAAGTTCTGCCACAATCCCGAGACGTGGAGTTTCGGGCTTGACGCTCCGGCGACGTCCCAGACGGAAAGGCCTTTCGAGATATCCGCCGGCGACCTGCTTGCAAAGGCCCTGCGGTACAAGACGTACTGGGGCAAGGACGGCGGGATTACCGTCAGCGGGGGCGAACCGCTCGCACAACTCGACTTCATGATAGAGTTCTTCGAACTTGCGAAGGCGGCAGGCGTCCACACGTGTATCGACACGAGCGGAGTCACGTTCAGGCGTTCCGGCGAAGCGTTCGAAAAAATCGAGCGTCTGATGCAGGTGACCGACCTGCTTCTCGTGGACATCAAGCACATAGACAACGTTGTCCACAAGGAACTTACCGGACACGGGAACGAGAACATCATCGACTTCTTCCGCTACCTGGACGAAATCCACAAGCCCATCTGGATAAGGCACGTGCTCGTGCCCGGGATAAGCGACGACGACGCGGCGCTTGTAAGGACCCGCGAATTCATCGACACGCTCCACAACGTGGAACGCATCGACGTGCTCCCCTACCACGCCCTCGCCCTCGGCAAATACGCCGAACTCGGCATCGACTATGCACTAAAGGACACGCAGTCGCCCACGGCAGAGCGCGTGGCAAACGCGAACACCATCCTCGAAACCGAGAAGTACACCCGCTGGAAAAACGGGTAACGAAGAACAATCAATAATTATAACGAATAGGGTTGCCTGTGAAACCGGGGAAATCCATTTTGATTTTGTCTTTTTCTTTTTTACTCATTGGTATTTCCTCACCATCAAATGCATACCGTTTCTCTGAATAATTCGGATTTTTCTTTACTTCCTCATCATTCTGCAAATCAGGCCAACAACCTATTTTACGCCATCCAGAACAATTTTTAAAAGCTGCCATCACTTCACCGTTGGCCACAGCAACAACCACATCCGCTTTATCAGCTTTATCTGGCGACAGTTTCCAATACTTGCGAGTACAATCAAATAAATCTTTTCGATCTTTTTGGCCGATTTTCTTTATTGAGCGATTGATACAGACAAAAAGTATTTTTCTCATCATACATTAGTCCTCATCTTTAATCATTTATCTTCGCCAAAACAAAATTTTGCTCAAAACCGAGCTTTCGTTCAAAACCTAGCGAGAGCAGGAACGGCTCCGCGTAGCGTACAAACGTACGTGAGCGAAGCCGAGACGAACTATCGCGAAGCGTTTTGGACGAAAGATCAACCTTTGATAGCGTCGCCCATCGAGAACATAGGCATATACATTGCAATCAGCAAGCCACCGACCGCACCGCCGAGGAACACGATGATCAACGGCTCAATCATACTCACCACGGCATCCACTGCTGCGTCCACTTCTTCATCGTAGAAGTCCGCAAGCTTCAAAAGCATGCCACCCAGGTTACCGGTCTTTTCACCCACACCAGTCATCTGGATAACCATGGGCGGGAAAATACCTACTTCTGCCATGGGGTCAGCAATACTCTTACCACCAGCAATACCAATTGCAATCTTTCCGATCGCCTTTTCGACAACCTTGTTACCAGCGGTCGATGCAACGACCTTCAAGGCATCCATCACGCTCACACCGGCATTCAAGAGCGTTCCCAACGTACGTGAAAAACCCGCCGTCGAGGACTTAATCTGCAGGTCACCAATCTTGGGGACCTTCAACAGGAACTTGTCGAATGCAAACTGCGCCTGCGGAATTTTCATCACGACCTTCCAGGCGACAATCAAGGCAATCAACGCCAAGAACAGGAAGCCACCGTTATTCAGAAGGAAGTCAGAAATGTTCATCACCACCTGCGTCGGCGCAGGGAGTTCCGCATCCAATGCAGCGAACTGTTCAGCGAAGGTCGGCACCACGAACGTCATAAGGGCGATCACCACAACGATACCCACGATGATAACCATCACCGGGTAGGTCAGGGCCTTCTTCACCTTGCGCTTGAGGCGCATACTGTTTTCCATCGTTTCGGCAAGACGCTGCAAGATGCCTTCAAGAATACCACCCGCTTCACCAGCCGCCACCATGTTACAGTAGAGGGAGTCGAACACCTTCGGGTGCTGCGCAAGCGCATCGGCCAGGGACGAACCGCCGTTGATGGACTGCGTCACCTTGTGGATAACATCCTTCAATGCCGGGTTCTCACACTGTTCTTCCAGGATGTTCAAGCACTGGAGCATGGGAAGGCCGGCAGAACACATCGAAGAGAACATACGGGTAAATCTCGTAAGGTCTTCGTGCTTGATGCCGTTACCGATTTGAATCTTGATTTCTTTCGGCTTCTTCTTCAGGCTTACAATAGTCAGGCGGCGGCGCATGAGGAGCGCTTCGGCCTCGGCCTTGTCCTTCGCCTCAAGAGTACCTTCAAAATTGTTGCCCTGCGCGTTTTGCGCCTTGTACAAGAATTCAGCCATCGACTAGACTCCTTCCTTCACGAACAACTGTTCCAGCTGGTCCGGACTCGGAGAACGGGCGAGTGCCTCGAAGCGATCGACCTTACGGTTTTTCACCAAGTCGCAAAGGCACATGTTCATCGTATTCATACCGAACTTCTGGCCAATTTCAATCATAGACTCAATCTGGTGGACCTTGTCGTCACGGATAAGCGAACGGATACCCGGCGTCACGTTCATCACCTCGTACGCCATCACGCGGCCACCGCCAATCTTCGGAATAAGCGTCTGGCATATGACACCCTGGAGCACGAAAGAAAGCTGGGTACGCACCGTCTGCTGTTCGCCTTTCGGAAAGGCGTCGATGATACGGTTGATGGTCTGTACGCAGGAGTTCGTGTGCAAAGTCGCAAAGGCCAAGTGACCCGTTTCGGCAATCGTCAAAGCACAGCGCATGGTCTCGTTATCACGCATTTCGCCGATGAGCACCACGTCCGGGTCCTGACGGAGGGCCATCTTCAGGGCCATGGCAAAGCTGTTCGTGTCGCTACCGACTTCACGCTGGTTAATCATGCAGCCCTGGTGCTTGTGCAAAAATTCAATCGGGTCTTCCACCGTCAAGATGTGCTCGTGACGTTCCTTGTTGATCTTGTCGATCATGGCGGCCAGGGTCGTAGACTTACCCGAACCCGTAGCACCTGTCACCAGCACGAGGCCGGAGGGGCGGGTCGTGAACTCGGCCATGATTTTCGGGAGACCGAGTTCCTTGAAGGTCTTGATTTCGAGAGGAATGATACGCAGGGCAAGCGCCACACAGCCACGCTGCAGGTAGGCGTTCGCACGGAAACGCGCCAGGTTTGCAATACCGAACGAAAAGTCGCATTCCTTCTGCTGTTCAAATGATTTCTTCTGCAGCTCGTTCATCAAGCTGTACGTCATGCGCATGGTCTCATCGGGTTTGAGCTTGTCATCACCGAGGGGGGTAAGCTTACCGGACAAACGAACCAGCGGGGGCGAACCTGCCGTAATATGCAAGTCCGAAGCGCCACGCTTAACCATTTCAGAAAGAAGATCTTGAATATTGTATGCCATATTGCAGAATATAATTTAAAAGTGTGCGAAAAAAACATAAATTCTTGTGAGAAATGCGGAATAAGTCCTATAAAATCGTCGGCGTTATCGTTTTAGCGGCCCTTTTGCTGGTCGCCTACCGGGCCATTGTGGCGAACGTGGAGCCGTTCCACGAAATCCCGAGCCGCATCGCAAACTTTAGTGCCATCGAAATAGACGGCAGCAAGACGACATTTGACGAGCAGAGAGGCAAGGCGACACTTGTAGTGCTAAGCGCCAGCTGGTGCCCCGCGTGCATCGCAGAACTCAACACGCTCAAGAACCTGCACAAGGAATTTTCCGGAAAGGGATTCCGTATCCTCATGGTAAGCGAAGACGACAACGTAAAAATCGCGTCAAGGTTCAAGAAGAAATATGCCATGCCCTGGACCATGGTCCACTGGAACTATGACCTGATGAACACGCTCGGAAACCCGAGGGTTATCCCCGTCAGCTACCTTGTTGATAGCGATGGCAAGTTCGACTACATCGAGGCAGGCATCATCGACGAGAACCGCATGCGGCGCGCGATCAAGGCCCTCGTGGATTAAGCAATCGGGCTCGGGAAAAGAACCACGTCCTTGATTTCCTTTTTGCCGAGTGCAAGCATGAACAGGCGGTCAAGCCCGAGTGCCACGCCCGAGCAGGCAGGCATACCCGATTCGAGTGCAGCAAGGAAATGCTCGTCTACAGGCGGGAGCGGCTTACCCATCTGGCGACGGATTTCCAGGTCGGCTTCAAAACGCCTGCGCTGTTCCGCCGCATCGGTCAGTTCCGTATACCCGTTGCACAGTTCCACCTGGTCTACAAACAACTCAAAACGACGCGCCCACGTATGGCCGTCCACGCCCACATACGTCTGCGCGAGAGCTGCCTGCGACTGCGGATAGTCCAGAATGAACTCCGGGCCGTTCTTTGCGAGCGCAGGTTCCACAGCGAACACCATCAGGTAGTCCCACCAATCCTCGCGCGACATGCGCTCCGGACCCTCGGGAACAGGTATTCCCTGCGATTCGCAGGCACAGACAAAGTTGTCCATATTCTCGCAGAACGGGTCAACACCCGCATACTCCTTGAAGGCATCTATCCATCGGGTGCGACGCGCATGAATCGGTTGCCCGATAATCTCGGACACGAGCGATTCAACCTCGTCCATCAGGCGTTCCTGCGGCATGCCCACGCGGTACCATTCCACCATGCTGAATTCATTGTTGTGGTGGCTGCCGGATTCATCCTTCCGGAAGGATTTCGTTATCTGGAATATGTCGCCGAATCCCGCAGCAAGCAGGCGCTTCATGTGGAATTCCGGGCTTGTCATCATATAGCGATTCCCTTCCACCTCGAAGTAATCGAGCTGTGGGTCCGTTCCGCCAGCCCCCGAAAGCACGGGCGTTTCTACCTCAAGCACGCCGCGTTTTTCAAAGAACGTGCGCACCTTCGCGAGGAGCGACTGGCGCGCCTTCCAGGTTTCGCGGGAACATGTCGGCTTGAAACTACTTGTCATTATTTACCACGCAGCGCACCGCAAGCCAGAAGCCCTTATCCACGGCGATCGTAGAGACATCCTTGTCAGTGCTGAACATGGAACGAGCCATACCGCGGCCATCGCCCACATCCTTGTTCGTCCAGAAATAGGCGCCTTCGCCCTGGATTACAGAAATTCCGTTCTTGTTGGCGTAGCCGCCGAACATCGCCGTAAACGCATAGTCGTCGGAACCGTTGCTGCGGAGTTTTTCTGCGGCGGTATTCGCGCCACCCGCAAATATCTCGAGCATCTTCCAGTCATCATCGGTCGCAAGGTGCGTGCCCTCAGGGCATGCAGTCAGTGCAGCGTCCTGCGTGTACAGGTGGCCAAAGGTCTTGCAGTTGTCCTCTTCACGGTCATAGCACATGGAACCGCCCTCAACCGCAAAGTTCAGGTTCTGCACGAACCAGCGGGTGCCATTGATTTCCTTGACCCTGTACTTCTGCCCATCACGTGCGTCTTCGAACGTCTCGAATACCGGGCAGCGGGTCGCAAACTCCTTCGCGGCAAGGATCGAGTCCACTGCAGGCTGCCACGCCGTGCAGAAGCGGAACAGCTCTCCACCGGGGAGTGCTGTAGAATCCGCCTTATGCTTGTCGGCCCAGCGGCCAACGTATGCGATGTTCACGACCTCGGAATCCGGAATCGAGAGGGCCTTCGCATTCGCCTGCATAATCAGCGCATACTTTTCCGCCGTCGACTTCTGTGTTTTCCAGTAGCCCTCAAGCAGGCCCTTGCGGAGTTTCTCGTACAGCGGCGAGGGAACAGTCACCTTGATGGTCGTATCCACATAGTGTTCCGGGTTCGTCTCGCAGGTCGCCTCGCGGGCGGTATCCTGCATGTTGAGCGCATACTGCAGGCAGTCCTCGATGCAGGCCTCGCGAGCCTTGCCCTTTTTCTTGGGGCAGGCGACCCACATGCTGGTATCGACCGGCACCTTGACGGGTTTCGCGAAAGCCTTCGTCTTCAGCGCAACCTTCGAGACGCTTTCTAGTGCATCAAGCGCCTTCGTGTTGCCGTTCTCGCCTTCCATAAGCAAGTACGAAATCACCTCGGTACAGGCGTTCATCGCCTTCGCGTTCGCACATACCTTCGTGCCGTAGCCGTACGAGAACTGCGCCTGGCACTGGTTGAACGATTCATCGGGCATGGCCTTGAAGATTTTCTCGTAGACCTTGACCGCATCTTCTGCTGAAAGCTTGCCGCAGTAGATTTCCTCGGCAGCGCCCGATTTTACGATTTTCTGGGCCGCAGCGACATCGCCCGCATCAATGGCCTCGTGGAGTTCGGCCTGCGCAAAGGCGGTATTGGCAAGGCAAAGCGAAAATGCACCAAGTGCAATAAAAGATTTTCTCAAAATTCTCATAGTAACCCTTCTTTGTTTTTTCGCCAGTAAATATACAAATTTCTACATTTGCAATCATGAAAGATTTTGATGCCGAAAAAATCCGTAGCGAATTTCCGATGCTTGTCGCAGGCGATCACGACGCAAAGCCCCTCGCCTTCTTGGACAGCACCGCCACCACGCAGAAACCTGCGTGCGTAATTGACGCGATGGACGATTTCTACCGCGAGCACTACAGTTCCGTAAAGCGCGGCGTGTACCGCCTGAGCGCCCGCACCACCGAGGCGTTCGAAGCCACCCGCAAGAATGTCGCAAAGTTTATTAACGCCAAGAGCGAAGACGAAATCGTGTTCACCCGCGGCACCACCGAAAGCATCAATCTTGTGGCTTGGAGTTACGGCCGCAAGTTCTTCGAAGCCGGCGACGAGATTGTCATCAGCGGGCTCGAGCATCACGCGAACATTGTGAGCTGGCAGCTCGTTGCCGAGATGAAAGGCGCAAAGATCAAGGTCATCCCGGTTCTCGATAACGGCGATCTGGATTTGGCAGCATTCCCCGGACTCCTGAATGCACGCACCAAGATGGTGGCAGTCGCACATGTAAGCAATTCCGTCGGTACCGTGAACCCGATTGCAGAAATTATCAAGACGGTCCGCGCCGCCGCCCCGCAGGCGAAAATCCTGATTGATGCCGCCCAGAGCTCGAGCCATATCAAGATAGACGTGCAGAAACTCGACTGCGATTTCCTCGCCTTCAGCGGTCACAAGATGTACGGCCCGACCGGGGTCGGCGTACTCTACGGCAAGTATGATGTTCTGGATTCCATGCCCCCCTGGCATGGCGGCGGCGAAATGATCAAGAACGTGACATTCGAAAAGACGACCTACGCCGACGTTCCCGCCCGCTTCGAAGCAGGTACGCCCATGATTGCCGAAGTCATCGGGCTCGGCAAAGCCATCGAGTGGATTAACGAGAAGGGTATCGAGAACATCCGCAAACACGAAGAAGAAATCACGCAGTATGCGCTGGAACAGCTCGCGCAAATTCCGCAGGTCAAGATTTTCGGGAATCCGAAGGAACGTGGCGCTCTCATCAGTGTCACGCTCGACGGAATCGCCGTGAGTGACGCCGCCATGATTCTTGACGAAGAGAACGTAGCAGTGCGTAGCGGGCACCACTGCGCCCAACCCGTGATGGACCGCTTCGGCGTTGACGCCACGCTCCGCCTGAGCTTCGGTGCATACACCCTCAAGCGCGACATAGACCGTTTTGTCGCAGGCATCAAGCGAGTTTCCCGTCTGTTTGCATAGTTCACCGCAGGCCCGCTGCAGAATTTATTATGGAAATTGAGCAGGACATCTTCAACCGCACCAAGCGCCTTGTCGGCGACCGCGTCATGGAAAGTATTTTCCAGAAGCGCATCATCCTCTTCGGTGTAGGCGGGGTCGGCAGCTGGTGCGCCGAAAGCCTGGTCCGCTCGGGAATACGTCATCTCACGATAGTCGATTCGGACAATGTGAGCATTACCAACGTGAACCGCCAACTGATGGCCACCACGAAAACCGTGGGCAAGGTCAAGGTCGAAGTTCTCAAGAATCGTTTGCTCGAAATCAATCCAAACGCAAGCATCAACGCACGCGCAGAACTCTACGAAGAATCAAATTCAGACCAGTTCCAACTCGATACATTCGACTACATCATCGACGCCATCGACAGCCTCGAAAATAAGATGCAGTTGTTGTGGCACGCCACGCGTACCAAGGCCACCGTATTCTCTTCGATGGGCGCGGCCCTCAAGATGGACCCCACACGCATCAAGGTCGCCGAATTCTGGAAAGTTGCCGGCTGCCCGCTCGCAAGGGCCCTGCGCGACAAGTTCAAGAGCAAGAAACTCAAGCCCAGCAAGAATGTAACGTGCGTCTACAGCGACGAACTGCTCGAAAACCTGGGCGTAATTCCCGAAAACGATGCCACCCCCGCGGAATTTCACAAGGTGGCCTACAACGGCACTATGGCACACTCCGTCGCCATATTTGGATTCACGATCGCGGGACTCGTGATGCAGGACATTTATCAAAAAGCATTAGCCAGCGCGGAGTAATATGAAGTTCCTGATTCAGCGAGTATTGAACGCCCAAGTAGATATTGAAGGCGAGACTGTCGGTAAGATTGGCAAGGGATACATGATTCTCATCGGCGTCGGTGAAGATGATACCCGTGAAATTGCAGACAGGTTCATCCGCAAGATGCTTACGCTCCGCATCTTCGCCGACGAAAACGGAAAGACAAACTTATCCATCAAGGATGTCGGCGGCGAACTCCTGCTCGTCTCGCAGTTCACGCTTTACGCCAACTGCAACAAGGGCAACCGCCCCACGTTCAACGGCGCCGGCAATCCTGCGCTCGCAAACGAGCTCTACGAATACATTATCGCGGAATGCAAAAAAGAAATCCCCGTCGTACAGACAGGGAAATTCGGTGCCGATATGCAGGTGAGCCTCACAAACGACGGCCCGTTCACAATCATGCTGGAATAGAATTCCTTAACCCGCTACAATGCCGGTTCGTGCCCGCCCTTGTCAGGTTTCTTAAGGCAACGCGCATTCACCATGGCAAATATCGTCGGGAACTGAAGTCCACAGAACTTACAGGTGTACCGGGACTTCTCGCTGCCTTCGTACAGCACATGCTTTGCCCCACCCGGCTGCTTTAGGCACCGGGCATTTGCCAGGGCGAAAACAGAAGGGAACCCTATTCCGCAATATTTACAGTAAAACTTTTGGGCCATCGGGAATAACTATTCCTTAATCAATGAACGTTTCGATGGCAGCGTTTCCAACCATGTTTGTGGTAAAGCCGTCAAAGGCCGCACCAAAAAGCATACCAAGACCCGGGATACCCTTGCCAATATTAATAATGCCCTTGGATCCAAACTTTGTTATTAGGCGAAATCCCACGGCCTGGTTTATCTTGGTCAGCATTTTTCCCGTAATCATCGGCAACAACTTTTTCAAGGCAATCTTCTGGACAATCTCAACGCCCGCCTTCCTAGCCACAGAGGTAAGGCTTTCGCCCAGCAAGCAACATTTCACCATCGTTTGAAGCCGTTCGTCCCTAAAATCACGCACGCCACCAATGTAGGCAATGGCCGCAACCATCCGCACCTGAATGAAAAGGACACTCGCCACATTCACAGGCAGCGTGGCAAGCATTGTAACAACGCCACCCAAACCGGTAATAGCGCCATCAGCAGCGGCCTTTGTATTTTGCCACCGAACGAGGGCGTTGGCAGCATCCCTCGGATTACTATACTTCGCCATGTATGATCGGGCAAGTTCTGCAGCCGAGGCTGTACCCGGTACAGAGCCATCCACGACGGCATTGTATATTTTATCAATGCCTTTCAGGATTACATTTTGCGATTGATCTTTAGTTTCGGAATTCATAGGACTTACCTCATCATCCTGCCGTGTGAGTAACCAACGCTATTATAGCGACCAACAGCCCACCCAGCAGCAGTGCAGCAATAACAGTAGCAACAACCAAGAGCCACTTGGCGTATTTCAAGATTTTTACCATCAAGGAATTCTGGTCTTTCGTAAACTGCTGAATGGCATTCATGGTAGCTGCCGCAAGAAAACCGATATCATCGAGCCAGCCCACTACGGGGACGGCATCAGTGGCAAGATCAATGGGCGACACCGCATAGATCGTCGACAAAATGACAAAGAAAACAGCGAGACCCTTCTGAAAATCAGACGTGCCCTTGTTTTCGACAACTTCTGCTTCAACAAATTCCTTTTTTTTATCCATATCTTACCTTTTTTCCTTAATATACACTTTTTCTACTTGATGCGGTCGCCACAGAATTCCTGGCGGCCACAATTCTTACAGTGCGTGCCCATCCAGAGCGTATCGAACTGCTCTATGGCGGGTTCGACAAGTGCCGGGTCGTTCGTGAGGATGCCCGCCTCGAAATTGCGGCGCAGGGAACTCTTCATGCCGATACCCGCACCAGTGAGGTTCGCTGACCCGATATAGGCCGTTTCCAGGTCGAAAATCATCATCTTGAAATGCACCCGCGGGCACATCACACGTTCCAAATCGGTCGCAAGAATCTTGAACCGGTCAAAGTCCTCGCGGAAATTCGGGCCCGGCTCCTTCGCGTGAATCAGGCGCACACCCACACCACGCTTCAGGAGGCCGGCAAGTTGTCCCAGCAGGGGAATCGCATCGCCATCCTGCTTCACATAGACATCCTTGATATCGGCCGTACCGATCCACAACGTATTACGGACCTTCGCGATGCGCGAGATGACTTCGGAATAATGTTCCTCGTTCTGGATGTATTTTGTGAAAGTGGACATGGGATGAAATATAGTATAACCGCGCGACAATTATTGTCGCGGACTTTTTGTATATTGAGAAGAAAATGGAGTATTTATGGCAGAAATGACTCGCGGTGAACGTATGGTGCGGATTTTCGTGTACATGATGGCGCACTACAACAACCGATACAACGTGGCAGACATCATGCGGCATCTGGAATTCCCCGAAAGTGACCTGCGGAGCGTCCAGCGCGATATGCAGGCACTTTCCGAAATCGAGGGCGGCTACATCCGCCGATTCGTAGACAACGGCAAGACGTATTACCAAGTAGCACTCGAACGCGCGAACAAGCTCGTGTTCCCGGAATTCGGCGACACGCTCTTGCACTTCATGTTCCTGCAGCGCATCGCAAACATCTACCCCGCGATATCGAACCTAATCGAAGACCTTACCACGCGTATCACGCAAGAACTGCCCGCCAGGGAACAGGCCACGCTGGCAAACTATTCAAAGGAACTGAACGGGCGCATCCTTTTCATGGGCACGCCACCCGGCTTTGACGAAAACGTGGGCAAGAACCTGCCGATTATCCTGGACGCCATCCGAAAAAAGCAGAAGGTGCAGGTAACATACATCGACAACTTTGGCAATTATTCCGACCAGCCCCGCGTGCCCCTGATGCTCGCCATAAACCACGGAGAAATCTACATCGGCTGCGTGTCAAGGCATCACCCCGACAAAACCTACGCACTAAAACTCCAGCGCATTGAATCCGTAAAGCCCCTGCGCGAGCACTTCACCGAAGACCCGAAGGTCCTAGAAAACCTGCGCAAACGAATCCGCTCCGGCGCACTGTTCTCAGACGAACAGGACCCGCAAATAGAAAAAGTCGTCATTCGCTTCCCGGGATACGCCAAGAACTTTTTACGCGAACGCCCCTACCACCCAAGCATGAAAGTCCGGGAACAGGAAAACGGAGAACTGCACGTGACAATGAATGTCGCGATAAACGACATGCTCAAGCAGTGGGTGCTATTCTACGGGCCAATCGCCGAAGTGCTGAAACCAGCAAAGCTGCGCCGTATGATGCTCGACAGCGCGAAGGAACTCGTGGGAATGTATGAGACTCTACAACCCTAGCCTGCGGCCTTGATGGTCGTCCTTATTGGCAAGTTCCTCGAGCATATTCTGCAAGATGAGTTCCTTCGAACGCAACTCATCAGGAACATATTTTAGCTTGCAGCGCACATTCTGGAAGTCACTAATCGCCACGTTATCGCAGCGAAGGATTTCCTTGGGGCAATGGCTCCCGAAAAATGCCGTCCACGTCCTTGAAATTTGCGGCAGATCCATATAGTCAAACGCCAACTTCAGTTGAAAACGCCTGCGAATTGCCCAATCCAGGACATTCTCGTAATTTGTCGCGGCAATCAGCATTCCGTTAAAGGAATCCATTTGGCAAATAAACTCGTTCACTAGAGTCACTTCCCAATGGTTTTTCGCATTGCCACGATTTTCAAAGAAACTGTCCGCCTCGTCGATAAAAAGAATCGCATCACTCCGTTCCGCTTCACGGAACATCGCGCTAACGTTATGTTCACTTTCGCCCACATGGCACCCCAAAATATCGCTCGCCCGTTTCATGATAATCTCGCGACAAAGAACATCATGCGCGACATGCTTTGCGAAAGCCGATTTCCCGGTACCGGGAGGACCATACAGGAATATATTCAAGTTCTCCCTGCACCCAGTCGCCTTTGAGTCCTTCCAGCGGGCATCAAAATTCTTGAGCATCGGCACGACATAATCAATATTTCGAACATCCCCGCTCGAAATACGGACGCAATCCAAATCATACTGCAGCCTCGATTCCTGCGGCAAGGTCGATATACCCAGAAGTTTAGCATGCGAAGACGCAACCTCACGAACCACATTCAAAGGCGACATCTCCTGAGACTGCATCCGTTGCGCAAGCCGGACCGCCAAAGTAGCACTCCCCGCCATCACCGGGATTTCCTTGGCAACGCATTCAATATCCTCGCTACGCATCATTGATTCCGCCTGCTGCGTTCTCAGCACGGATTGCCAAATCGCAATGCGTTCGCTCTTGCTGAACGAGAAAAATTCCAGCGAATAGTCAAAACGGCGACGGGTACTATTTTCAATCATCGCAATATTATTCGTAATCCAGATGACAGGCGTTTTCAAATTCTCGAAAATGATATTCAGCAGTCCCTTTTCAGCCTTGTTCAAGACCAAGTCCGCCTCATCCATCAAGATCACACCGCCACTCCGCTCACATTCCCAATCGGCCAAAAGCATTGACCGCAAGCGCGTTTGCAAAAGAGATTCCTCGCTCATTGATTCTTCGCCGGCACCCACTGAAAGCAGTGTAACATTCAACTCTTGCACAATCGCCTTGGCAAGTTCCGTCTTACCCGTTCCCTCGCGACCATAAAAAAGAATGTTCAGCGGAGAGCCTTTCTGGTGCGACCTCAGCATCTGCAAAACAAAAGACGCCTGCGGATTCGTCTTGACTATCTGCGCATAAGGAACGCATGGTTTTGCCGCCGGTTTGAAATCCATAATCCGCGACATGTCCGAAAAACCATACAGATAATTGCTCACGTCGTCCGCTAGGTACAATTCCTTGCGTTTGATTCTTAAATCTGCATTGCGGAACGATTCTTCCATCTGGACTAATCGGAACTTAATAAGCGGACTTGCCTTGGAACAAAGTTCCTGAAGCGTTGTCGCATCAAGACCCGTCAGCAAGGCAATCCGACTAAAGGCGCCACGTTCATTCGGGTCAAAGTTTTCCCCATCTTTCACAAGAATATTTTCTAACCTTAAATACAAGCGCTGATGATTCCGAAGCCACAAATAAAGCACCAATTCCACAGCCTCATCGGACAAGTGAAAAAGTCGTTTCATTTCAAAGACACGCCGAAAAGTTTCATCATCGGGCGAGCATCCCTTCGCGATCTTTTCTTTTGTGCATTCTTCGATTATCTGCACAATAACCGGCCGCAGGCAATCACCAGCACGCCCCAAGTAAGCCATGATATCAAAGAACTGTCGTGCAAAGCGAACATCCCTAGATTCGTGATACGCCTCCAAAAGCTCCCGCACCCCATAGAATTTGTCGTCAATCGAAGCTTTGACGGTACCTGAGAAATCAACCTGATCCCGGATTTCGTAAACACGGTCCGCAAATGCACCATAATATCGGGCTGGCAAGTAGCACTCGCAAAAAGTGCGGCAACAACCATCCGGATACGCTCGCATAAAGCGTACCCAGTATTCCATAATCTTCAAGTCCATAAAAGGAGTCTGCAACTCAGCCCTAGCCGCATGAGGCTCCCCTTCTAACCGATTCAGCGTATTCCCGAAATAATTCTCCGCCGAATTTTGATAGTGCAGCTGCATAGCAAAACCTCTTGATTCCACCATGCAATATAAAAGAAACGCACGACAATAGATGTCGTGCGAAGGGGAGGACGCTATTGTGTCCACATTTAGGATTCACTACAATCCTTCATTGCATTCAAAGCTATCAGAATTTTCGATATTACATCTTCATCCGTAGCATTCGATGCGATTGTACACAATTCAAAAAGGCCATCACAATTCAAGGTCCTTTTCCTATCAAAAATGCCAAAAGAAGGATTTTTTATAATTTTAATTGTTTCTAAATCCGATTCCTTTCTCGTTGAAAGCGTCAGGACCGTTTCTCCATTTTCACTCATTGTTACAAGCAAAATCATTGCATTCTCCTTTTGATTCAGCCTATAACCTATGGACCTTTCACCAAACCACCTGCAAAATGATTTTGAGGCATCTTTTAACCTTTTATCAAAAAAAATTGATTCTACTCTTTTGTAGTACAAATGGTGGTCAGCATATTGTTCGTTAATATTGCATTGCTTCACAAACTCATTCCACTTTTTTATGTATTCTCGTCGTATATTATAAGAGGGATGATTGATCGGAAAGAACTCTACATTGGGATAAAGTTGTTCTTTGTTAGCAGGAAGCCATTTTTTATTCAAATCAGCTTTTCCCCAAACAATTACAACATCTGGCTCTAGCTTTTTCATTACCTCATCTAACGCCATGCGAGCTTGTTTGATATAATTATCATAATCTGCCATAAGCCAATCATGGCGCCCTGGCCGACTAGCAACTGGCCTTTGGAAAAAATTGTAGAAAGCTAAATTTTTCCAAACATAGTCCGAGCCTTGTTTCGTATAATTGTTTTCTGAGTAAACGTTTTGCACCAACATTTTTGCCGTATTTCTATATCCCTTAAGATATGAATCTTTCGGCAAAGAAATCCATTTAGGGAAGTCGTCAAAAGAACTAAAATTTTGACTATAGTTCTGATCCAAATAAGCCCAAATAACAACTTCATTGGTCCAGCCAGAATAATCCTCCATCTCCTTAATTCTACTTGGATCCGTTAAATAATGCGATTCACCTAAAACAAGAATTTTTGTTTTACACTTGAAATAACCCTTTCCGATATAGGGCCAATATTTTACACTCTTTGAGTTTTGGAAGAGTCTTTCAGTCTCTTTCGTCATTTCGTTATAAACTATACCCATATTGCACAAACCTCATTTTACCATTGACAAGAGAATAAATCACTTGAGCCAAGCCTTCTTTAGGAATATAAACAAAAATTTACCTCCGTGGAGGAAAAATCTCGTTTTCTTCAAGAAAAATATATGACAGGCGAATTTTGACTAAAAACAGCAATTTCCGATCGAATTTACTCCATTTTATTCGTCCGAACCGTATGAACGATTGTACCTAAGCCACCGATCATGGCGCCCACCCCGGCGCCAACGCCCGCACCAATGCCAGGAACGACAATTACACCTCGTTGTTTTTCCTCAATATACCTTAAGCCCACGACAACTAGTGTCGCGGGCTATATTTCCCCACATTTAGGTAAAACTACGCTACGATATCCATCAGGTCGTAGTACATGAGGCGTGTATGTGGGTCATTATCCTCGGCGTTCATGAAGCGGAAACCATTCTTTTCATAGAACGGAACCGCATTCAAATAGGCATCCACCGTCAAAAAGCGACAACCGGCCCTATTGTTATTCATATACATCCACTTGATATAGTCTATGATAATCGTTCCAATTTGTTGACCTTTGACTGATTCGTCAACACCAAGGCGACACAATTTGACCGCAGGATAACTCTTCAGGCGCTTTTCATTAGGAAAGCCCTGCTTCTTGCGGAAACGATTGAATTCCGCCTTGTCCTTGAAATCCGTTATGGCAACCTTGTCATTGGCAAGGCTGCAATAAGCCAAAACCTTGCCTGAATCGCCATCTACATAGGCATAACTAACCGAAAGCAGGTGCTTTTGAAAAGTTGAAGCACGATGAAGGATAAAATCATCTAAATCATCATCGCCGCAACTAAAATTTTCAATAGAATAGGAAGGTTTCAGTCTAATGAAACTTAAATGTTCCCTATCTACACGTGTTTGAACCAAGGGTCTAATCCTCCGTTGGCCGCTTCGCGGGCACGCTGTTCTGCCATGCCTCGCTCATAGGCCTTTTTCATGAATTCGTAATTCCGCTGGATGCGGGCACGAACTTCCGGAGGTTCCGGGTGCCGCTCTTCCATACGGGCTAGAAACCGGCGAGCATCCTCGCCGAACAAAATCGGGGTCTCTCGAATTTCGCGAGCCATTATTCCTCTTTTGTTATAGCATATAGAAAACTGGCCAAAGGCCAGGCGGCAACCTGTCAAGTCGGTTCCATTGTCAAAAAATATACAAAAAGTAGAAAAGAAATGCAATAGGGTGTGTTTTTGCACCCTATCTTGCCACGTTTACAGCGGAATCAGCAATCCCTCACGCATCGAATAGAGTTGGCACAAGAAAAGTCATTCCAGAAGCGGTCCAGAACGACATCGTCGTAGAAGTTGTCAAAGCAAACGCGGTACGCCCATTTATTCTTGCCCACGGAACTCCAGAATCTCGTCACCGTCCCACGTGCACCGCAAAAGCCGAATTCTTCCATGCAGCCTGCCGGATACGCCGTAAAGCCGAACGCATCGGCGCTTTTGCCGACGGGGAACAGTTCATCTTCTTCCCAGCCATCCTGTGACTTTAATGCGAGAGCCGCACCGAGGTATGTTTCGGCACCACACTCACCCATTTTGCATTTTGCGCCGATAGCCAAGAACAAGTCCCGCCAATCATCATTATTCGGCAAGTGCCATCCTTCGGGAACAACGGATTCTGCAAATTTCCAGTAATAGCACAAGCCGTATTTCTTCACATCCGAATCGCAGTTCCAGTCATAAGGCGGAGTTTCTCCATTCAAGCAAAGATACCCTTTGCCACCGGCATACGCCTGTGCACCTTCACATTTATGCCGCAAGTTTTCGGCAAACCAAATCCGATTGCCAATTTTCACGGTGCGATAAGTTTCACCGTCTCGAGGGTCCGTAAAGTACGAGTCGTTCATACCCTCTCCTAAACAATCAAGTTCACCACAAGCTTGACTATGGTTTTGCATTCTTCGGTTTTACTTTCAGCGATCAGCAGTGTGAGCGCGACAAGGGCAGCATCGCTCACAACCTTGGAACCATCTGCACGATAAAGAAGCCCGTTACGCAACATATACCACAGAAAAATAAACGCGGCAATGCGCTTATTGCCATCGACAAAGGAATGGTTCTTGACAAGCAGATACAGGAGCATCGCGGCCTTCATCTGTACGGTCGGATAAAGTTCCTTGCCGTCAAAGGTCTGATAAATTTGCCCGAGGGAACTCCTGAATGACATATCCTTTTCCATGCCAAAGATTGAACTATCATTAAATTTCACCTTAAGCACGCTAATAGCCTCCATCGCCTGCTCGTAAGTGATGGGACCGTTCGTTTCGCCATAGTCCATGCCCGCCTTCGGGAGTTCCAATTGTTGGTGATCGTAGCGATCTAAGGTTTCGAGTGCTGCCCTAAAGTCACCTATGACATTTGAAATTTCATTTTGTTCTTCTATATTCATAAAATACTCCTTTTAAGGGATCTTTATGAATATAAAATATGCACGCGACAACTACTGTCGCGTGCAAAATTAATTAGAAGTGACGTTGCTTAATAGATAAACAACATCTCCCTATACTTCGGCAGAGGCCACATCTCGTCGGGGACAACCTTTTCGAGGGCGTCCACAACCTTGCGCAGCCCGGCCATAGCTTCGATGATGCCTTCGTGTTCACCTTCGAGGGAGCTTTCCATCGTAGCGATGGCTTCGCTCAAAGACTTCACGCCTTCACCCAAGGACTTCACGTAGGCATCGACGCCCGGGAAGCCTTGATTCAAGGCCATCTCGTTCGTCTTGAGAGCGCTGGAGTAGGCCTCGACCACCTTCGGCATGATGATGTTCTTCGCCATGTCGCGGCAAACTTCGCCTTCAATGTGGATGCGCTTGTGGAAGTCCTCGACATTAATTTCGTAGCGGGATTCCATTTCGCGGCGGTTCATGACGCCATACTTTTCGAACAACTGAATATTCTCTTCCTTGGTGAGAGCCTTGAGGGCTTCCACGGAGGTGCGGATATTCGGGAGTCCGCGGCGTTCGGCTTCGGCAATCCATTCGTCGGTATAGCCATTGCCATTGAAAATCACGCGCTTGTGTTCCTTCACGATTTTCTGCAAAATCTTTTGCAGGCCCGTATGGAAGTTCTTCTCGTCGAGCTTCTCGAGTTGTTCAGAAATCATGTCGAACGCTTCGGCCACGATGGTGTTCAGAACCACGTTCGGCTCGGAGCAGCTCTGGCTGGAACCCGGAGCGCGGAATTCGAACTTGTTGCCGGTGAACGCAAACGGAGAAGTCCTGTTGCGGTCGGTAGCGTCGCGCGGAAGGGCCGGGAGCATGTCGGCACCGATGCGGAGCGCTCCTGCTTGCTTAGAGGACTTGGGCACGCCCTGTTCAATCTGTTCAATCACGTCCATCAGCTGGTCGCCGAGGAACATGGAGACGATTGCCGGAGGAGCTTCGTTTGCACCGAGGCGGTGGTCGTTACCGGCACCCGCAACCGTCATGCGGAGCAAATCGGCGTGAGTGTCGACAGCGTAGATGATGGCGCAGAGCGTGGTGAGGAACACGGCATTCTGGTGCGGGTCCTTACCCGGATTGAGCAAGTTGCCCTTGCCGTAGGAGAGCGACCAGTTGTTGTGCTTGCCGGAACCGTTCACGCCGGCGAAAGGCTTTTCGTGCAGCAGGCAGACGAGGCCGTTCTTGTCGGCCACGTTGCGGAGCACTTCCATAATCATCATGTTGTGGTCGCAAGCGAGGTTCACTTCCTCGAACATCGGGGCGAGTTCGAACTGCGCGGGCGCGACTTCGTTGTGGCGGGTTTTCGCCGGAATGCCAAGCTTCCAGAGTTCGGTCTCGACTTCGTTCATGAAGTTGAGGATGCGCGCCGGAATGCTACCAAAGTAATGGTCATCCATCTGTTGGTGCTTTGCCGGAGCAGCACCGAACAGCGTGCGGCCGGCCTGGTACAGGTCCGGGCGTTGCAGGTAGAAACGCTTGTCGATGAGGAAGTATTCCTGTTCGGCACCGAGCGTCACCGTCGTCTTCTTGGGGCCGGCCTTGAAGCAGGTCATAAGGCGGCGGGTAGACTTGGAAAGCGCCTGCAAACTGCGCAGGAGCGGAGTCTTCTTGTCAAGCGCTTCGCCGGTGTAGCTGCAGAACGCCGTCGGAATGCAGAGCGTAGCACCGTTACCGTGGCGCTTGATGAAAGCCGGAGAGGTCGGATCCCAGGCGGTGTAGCCGCGAGCTTCGAACGTGGAACGCAGACCGCCGCTCGGGAAGGAGGAAGCGTCCGGTTCGCCGACGATGAGGTTCTTGCCGCTGAACGCCATGATGGCGCGGCAGCCGTCCGGTTCCAGGAAGGAGTCGTGCTTCTCGGCGGTAGAGCCGGTAAGCGGC
>JAGAAW010000149.1 GCA_017615055.1 Fibrobacter sp. | reverse complement strand
TTCGCCATGTCGTTCTCGATAAGTTCCGCATAGCCCGAAATGGAGGTCAACGGCGTTTTCAACTCGTGCGAGGCGTTCGCCGTGAACTCGTCTTTCAGGTGCGTGATCTTCTGCTTTTCATTCGAGAGCTGCTCGATGGTCAATTGCAGCTCAAGGTCCTGCTTGCGGATGGTATTGACAAGGGGTGCAATTTCTTTGTACACATTCTCGATGCTCATCCACTCGGGTGTGCCCAGTTGGTCCACCAACTTCTGGAGCGGGCTAATGAAAGCCCTGCTAAGCCCAATCGCAATCAAGATAGACGCAGCGACAATGGCCGCAAGCAAAACAATAAGGTACGGGATTGTCTTGGAAAACACCTGCTGCAAGTTTGCCTGGCGCATTCCCAGGCGCAGCACGTTGCCGTCCATAAGGCGCTTGGCAAAGTAGAACACCTTCGCCTGCAAGGTAGAAGAATAGCGCAGGTCTTCGCCGACACCCTTCGCAAAGGCATCAATAACCTCTTCACGGTCGTTGTGGTTTTCCATCTTCACCGCTTCGGCATCGCTATCGTAAAGGATTCCGCCCTTCGAATCGATGAGCGTTATGCGGAGGTCCTTACTTGCAAATTTCGCAAGTTTCTGCGGTTCATCACCAAGAGTTTCACCGACGTACGCCGTTTCTATCAGGCGCAGGTTCTCACGCAGTTGGCTCTTGAGCTGGCCAGCCATCTCCCCTTCGAAAACCCGCATTGTAAAGTAGACCGCACACAGGGCTGCAATCACGCCCATATAGATCAAACTGTATCTTATGCGGCCCTTCATTGCGCCTTGTACCCGACGTTGCGTACGGTCTGGATTATCGCGCCACACGCCCCAAGTTTTTGTCGGAGGGTCTTGATGTGCATATCGACCGTCCGCGTATCCATCTTGAAATCGATGCCCCAGATTTTTTCAAGGATCTGTTGTCTGGAATAGACAAGCCCCGGGTTCGACACGAGAAGTTTCAGGAGTTCATATTCCTTGTAGGTCAGTTCCACATTCTCGCCACCCGCGGTAACGGAGCGTTTGCCCTCATCAATGACAACGCCCCCGAGCGAAACGGACTTCTGCTCCCCGGAATCGGCATTCAGGCCACCCGAACGGCGGAGCAACGCCTTGACGCGGGAAATAAGTTCCAGGACACCGAAAGGCTTCGCGATGTAATCATCCGCCCCCGCATCGAGTCCCTTTACCTTATCGAGTTCAGAGGTCTTGGCGGTAATCATGATGACAGGAACGTTCCTGGTGTTTTCTTGCGCACGGAGACGTTTTAAAATGCAGAGGCCGTCTTCTCCCGGCAACATGATGTCAAGGATAAACAGGTCCGGCACGCATGCCTTGACCGCCTCGTCCATACTTTTTCCGCAGTCGAAAGCGTTCACGTCGAAACCGCTACTCTTGAGCGCATAGGCTTCCATCTCACGGATTTCGGAATCGTCTTCAACAATGTAAATCGTATTCATAGTTTGCGGATTTTCCCAATATCAAGATAAAAACTCAAAAGAGTCAATTCAATACCATAAACAACGGCTTCGCAAAGGTTTTATTCGCACTTTACACGGATTTTACAAACCACAGCAAAAACGCCGTACAGTCGTGCGGTATTTTCACGCTTGCGGCGAGAACGAGCGTGACGCCGTATTGCGAATTTTATAAGCAGCTTCATAATTTGCCTAGAAGCGAGCAAGACAAAGTCCTCACCTATGTTTTGTTACAGAAATAAATTTCTGACAAAACATGGTAACGACATCCTTTGGCGAACGATTGGCGAAGCCAATCTCCTGCACTAAAAGTGCAGAGCCAAAGTAGAATGCGAACCGAAGCCGTACAACTAGTACGGCGAGTGTGAGCATGATGCAGTATTGCGACGCTTATAGACAAATTCTTTAGGTTGAGAACTTTTTGTTCGCGTGAGCTTCCACGACGTTCACCACGTAGTCGCCCAGCTTCTCGCAGTCGTTCACCACATCCATGTAGTGCACGCCCATCTGGTAGCTGTACTTCTGGTTCTCGATATCGGCGACGTTCTTCTCCTTGAGGAGCTTACGGTAATCGTTGATTTCGTTTTCCAGGTTCAGAGTGCGGTTTGCATCTACCTGCTGGTTGTCATCGAGCACGGCAATCATGTGCTCAAGTGCCTTGTCGCACAGACCCATGATATGCTTGATACGCTCGTACTGTTCCGCGGTGAAGTCATCCTTGCTGCGGAACTTACGGTTGATTGCACGCGCCATGTTGTAGCAGGAGTCACCGATGCTCTCGATTTCAGAAATCTCCCTGAGCATGGACTGGATGGTCGTCTTACTTTCGGGGCTCAAGCGGCCTTCAGAAACCTGGTTCAGGTACTTCGCAATCTCGATTTCCATGTTGTCGCTGATGCCTTCGTACTTCTCGATGCGGGCGAACAGCTTCACGAAGTCGTTCTCTTCCTTCATCTCGAGCAGATCGGGCACGAAGTTGAACATCTTGCGCGTGCGGGTCGCGAACAGGCTGATTTCCTTGCGGGCTTCCAGGAGCGAAAGTTCCGGAGTGCCCATGAGGCCAGAGCTGATGAAGTGCAGGCGGGAATCTTCCTCTTCTTCGGAGTTCTTGGGCTTGATGACCTTGCACACGAACTTCTCGATGAACTTGATGAACCAAATCTGGAGGAAGGTGTTAGAGACGTTGAACGCAGAGTGGAACGATGCCAGCACCACGGAAATCTTCGCGAGGTTCGCTGCATAGCCTTCGTCGCCGGGACCGATGGAAAGGTCGTAGCCCACCACATGGCACACGGCCGCAAGGAACCACTTGAGAACGATGATTACCCAGCACACGCCGATGACGTTGATGGTGAAGTGCGCGAGGGCGGCACGGCGGGCCTGCGTATTGGCAGAGAGCGCCACGATGTTTGCGGTAATGGTGGTACCGATGTTCTCGCCGAGCACCAGCATGATGCCCTGATCGATGTGGAGCACGCCGGTGGAGCAGAGGATCATGGTGATGGCCATGATGGCGGCAGAGGACTGCACGCACAGCGTAAGCACCGTACCCATCACGAGGAAGAACAGCGAGTTGAAGAAGTTCGGGTCGCTGAAGTTGGCGAAGAACGAACTGATGGAAGCACTTGCTTCAGGGTCCTGCACCACGGTGAAGCCCGTCTCCTTGAGGGTGGTAAGCCCGAGGAAGAGGAAGCCGACACCGAACAGGAACTCGCCCAGAACGCGCTTCTTGTTCAGGTACACGAGAATGATACCCACGAAGAACGCCGGGTAGACGA
>JAGAAW010000148.1 GCA_017615055.1 Fibrobacter sp. | reverse complement strand
GAACTCTACATCGAGGCCGACGACTTCATGGAAGAACCGCCGAAGAAGTACTTCCGCCTGAAACCGGACGGAGAAGTCCGCCTGAAGGGCGCCTACTTCGTGACCTGCAAGAGCGTCGAAAAGGATGCGAACGGCAAGGTGACGGTGATTCACTGCGAATATGACCCGCAGAGCAAGGGTGGCGAGACTCCCGATGGCCGCAAGGTCAAGGGTACCATCCACTGGGTTTCTGCGGTCCATGCCGTGGATGCCGAAGTGCGCCTGATCAACAACCTGTTTACGCTCGAAGATCCGGCCGCGGTTCCCGAGGGCGAAGACTGGCACGACTACCTGAACCCGGATTCCATGGTCATCAAGCAGGCCAAGGTGGAACCGAGCCTCGCCGACGCCAAGCTCGAAGACCGCTTCCAGTTCATGCGTCAGGGCTACTTCTGCCTGGATAGCGAGGATTCCAAGCCGGACCATCTTGTTTTCAATAGAACAGTGGATCTTAAGGATTCCTTCGCCAAACAGGTGAAGTAATTCGGATTATAACGCATCGCGATACGGCGTTGCTCGTTTCTAGGCGAATTACAGTTTGATTGATTACAATGTTTTTAACAAATTAAAGGGAGGCTTTTGTGCCACCTTTATCAATTTTTATATATACTTAGAGTATGAAATTCAAGACACTTCTTATACTATGCATGTCTGCCGCAGTCGCCTTTGCGGAAAACGACAACCCCCTGAAACGCGCGATGGAAACGTTGAACGCGTCCAAAATATCCTATTCCGTAAAGGAACTGAAGAAGCCCTTCCCGGAACCGGACCGCAGCAAGTTGCTGAACATGCCCGCTTACCGCAAGGCATTGAAAGACGGCTACAAGGTAACCGCCTTTGAGTTCAAGGGCGATTTGAAGAAGGCTTTCAACAAGGCGGAAGACCTTTTTGCCAAGAAGGAATATGCGAAGGCGCGCGACGCCTACAAGCGTGTGCTGCTGCTGGACCCGAATGCTACCATCGTGATGGCGTACATTGCGCAGACTTTCGGTATCGAGCAGAACTGGGACATGGCTGAATCCTGGTACAAGAAGGCCATCGAGGCGAACTATATCGATTACCTTGCGCATTGGCTGCTTGCCGATGTTTACCGCAACAAGGGCGAACGGAAAAAGGCCCTCGAGGAAATTTCTATCGCGAAGGTGCTGAACCGCAACAATCCGCGGCTCGAGTCCCTACGCCAGAAAATCTATGCGGCTAACGGGCTCGATTCAAGCCACTGGGCGTTCAACCCGCAGGCTCGTGTCCTCGAGGCTCCCGATGGTTCCGTTGTGGTAGAGGCCGATACCCTCTGGCTGTATTATGCGTTTATCGAGGCAGCATGGAGGTTTGAACCTGAGTACAAGAAGCGTGCCGAGGCGAACAAGGACATGGGCGAGGCGATGATCAAGGAATGCCTTGCCGGCCTGTTGCCGAAGATTGATGAACGGAAGGCAAATTCAAAAACGCTTACGCGCCTGGACAAGGCTCTTTCGGCAGGGAAAATCAATTCCTTCATCATGTACGAAATCATTCTCCCGGATAGGCCCTCGCTGGCTTACTACTTGGACAAGAACCAGATAGAATCCCTCAAGGATTACCTCATCTGGTCAAATAAGAAGTAACAAATAAGGGGCGTCCGAAGGACGTCCCTTTTGCATTAAGCAAGGAGTAGAATTCTATTTCCCGAGCATCTTCCCGTTGAGTGTCGCAATCCAGTGCTGGTTCAGTGCCGCACGCGGAATCTGGAACGACTGCGTGCCTGCAGGAATCTGCTTCTTGAAGAGCGTCCTGCCGTCAAGTGCTACAAGCCGGAACAGGCCTCCGTCGACGCTCTGCACGGTGAGCGTGCTGCCCACGAGCGTGTAGAAGTTCAGACGGGTAATGTTGAGGTAGGGCTGCATCGCTGTCGGGGGAGGCTCGGTGATGTTGCCCGAATCGTCATCTTCCACCTTGTCGTAGTAGGTCCAGTCGTCGATGACGAGGGCCTCGGTCGCGATAGGTGTGGAGGGTTCGCTGAAGCCCATCTGCTGGTCAATCCATGAGAAGCGCTGCTTCACGTACTTGCGCAGGTGCTCGATTTCGGCATCCCACGTGGGCTCGTTGTAGTAGTTCATCTTCATGCCCATGCAGAAGCCGCCCATGCCACCGCCGCCCCAGCCCCACTGGCCGCCGTTGTTGCCACCGTTATTGTTCCCGGAATCCATCGGGTCGGCATCGCAGGTGCCGCTTGCCTGGCCCAGGTTCGGCCAGCGTTCAAAGTTCCTGTCGGCGGCCTTCTTGAGTACGGTCTTGAGCGAGTCGATAAAGTTGTCGATGTTCTTGGTGTGCCATACGCCGCTGCGCAGTTCTGCCCAGCGTGCCTTGTACATCTGCTGGAAGGTGTTGTTGTTCCACAGGTTCTGCACCCACTTGGCCACAAACCATTCGCCGGAACCGCCTTTCGCGCTCTGCGGTACGCGCCAGCCGTCAGATTTTTCGCCACCGACGCGCTGGTAGGCGCCGAATCCCAGGTTGAAATCCCACGGGGCGCCGAGTTGTAGTTTGCCACCCTTGCTGTCCTTGTCCTTGAACATGTAGAAACTGCAGATGTAGGCGTCGGTATTGTTGGTTACGTCCTCGTGCATGATGTAGTCGACGGCGGCATCCAGGTCAAGGATGTCGGAGCAGCCGTTGGTAGTGACATCGCCGTTATCACACTTCTGCTCGATGGAGTTGAAGAACTTCTCGATGTATTCCTGCTGTTGCTTGTTGGTGTTCTCCTTTTTCGGGGAACGCATGATGACGGGGGAGCCGTCTTTGCTCTTGAAACCTTCCTTGCTGAGGCCGCTCGTGGAGTTGTTCTCGACCTTGTCGACGCTCAGCACGTAGCCGCCGGTAACCTCGTCGCCGTCAACGTCTTCGTCCTTGAGTTTCGCGATATGCACGCGGGACTTGGCGCGCTTGATTTTTTCGAGCAGCAGGTACACGCCCTTGTATTGCCCGTTCAGGTAGAGTTCGAAGAACTTGAAACGGGAACTGTAGCGACCCGTGCGCTGGTAGAGCCAGTGGGCGAGCGCGTTACGGATGAGCGTCTTGTCGACATACGGGCCGTGGAACACCCAGTCGGCGTTCTTCGGCATGCCCAAGACCTTGAGGCTCGTATCGTGGCAGGCGGTGTCGGCGACGTTCTGGCAGGCGCGCGCCTTGAGTTCCAGTCCGTAGCCCTTCTTCGGGAAGTCTGCGGAAGTTTGCCCGCGGATCTTGATGCCGATATTCATGAGCTCGCCCTTAGCACTGTCGGCGACACTGTTCGTGCCGTTGTCCAGGATGCGCATGGTCGCGGGAATTTTGTCCGCGCCCTTCTCGAGCGTCTTTCCGTTCGTGTTCACGATGATAAGTGGCAGGTCGTAGGACTGCGCAAATAGCGGAAGCGCCGTGGCAAGGACGAACCCGCAGAAGAGTGTTTTGAATTTGCCTGTCATAACCATATCTCCTTCATAAATCCAACCCGCGATTTGACTTACCTGTTAAGCATCTTTCCGTCGAGTGTCGCGATCCAGGCCTTGTCCCTGGCCTTTGCCGGAATCTTGAGGGTCGTAATGCCCGTCTTGATCCTGGTCTTGTAAAGTACGGTGCCGTTCAGGTCGATTATCGCGAACTTTCCGCCCAGATCCGTATGAATCTCGAGATACTTGTCGTTTACGACAAAGTAATTTGTCGGGGAGAGCCTGCTGAAATCGTCAAGGGCCGTCCGGTTGGTATCCTGCGTACCCCAAGGGTTCGTGATGGGCGGAACTGTGCTGGACGTGTCCTTCTTGTCGTTTTCCCAGTCGGGAATGTGGATGACGGGTTCGGTCACCACAGGCTGTGCGGGCTCCGTAAAGCCGAGTTGCTCGTCTATCCAGGCCATGCGTTCCTTCATCTTCTTGCGGAGATGTTCGAATTCACCGTCCCAGGTTGTGGCGTTGTAGCCACCCATGGTCGTTCCGCCACCACTGTTACTGGATTTGCAGAACTTCATCGGTTGCGGGTCAGGGTCGTTTGTTCCGCTAGCCTTTCCGAGGTTCGGCCAACGCTCGAAGTTCCTGTCGGCAGCGTTCTTCAGGTATGCCTTCATGGAATCCAGGTAGACATCCATGGTCTTGGTGTGCCATACGCCGCTGCGGAGTTCTGCCCAGCGCTGCTTCAACTGGGTCTGGTAGTTATTGTCTTTCCACATTCCTGTAAGCCAGTTGGGAATCTTCAGGGAACTGCCGCCGAAGCCAAAGCCTCCGCCCTGCTTCATGCTGCTTTCGATTTGCCAACCGGTGGTACCCGAGCCGCCGAAGCCCATCATGCCCATGCCGCCACCGCCCCAGCCCCACTGGCCGCCGTTGTTGTTGCCACCATTTTCAGGCTGGCTTCCGTTGCTCATGGCGAGGTTGAAATCCCACGGGGGGCCGAGCGTTACCTTGCCGTCCTTGCTGTCCTTGGGCTTGTGCAAGAAGAAACTGCACCAGTAGGAGTCTGCGTTGTTGGTGATTTCCTGGTGTAACACGTAGTCGATAGCAGAACCGACGTCCACGTAATTTTCATAACCCTTTCCGTTACCACCGTTCTTGAAGAGGCCTTCGAGGTCGTTCAGGTATTTCTTCAGGTATTCTTCCTGCTGTTTCTGGAGGTTTGCCTTCTTGGGGTAGTGCATGATGACGTTCAGGCCATCGGAGGTGTTGAAGCCTTCTGCCTCAATGCCGCCAGTCTTGTTGTCGCCTGCGCCACCCGTATTTGTTCCCGTCTTGTCGAATGCCCAGATGTAGCCACCGGTAAGGCTGTCGCCTGCGATGTCGGTTTCCTTGAGTTTGCTCACGTTCACGCGGTACTTGCCGCGCTTGATCTTTTCGATAAGCACGTACACGCCGCGGTATACGCCGTTGATGTAGAGGTCAAAGTGCTTGGTACGGGGGCTGTAGCGGCCTGCCTGCCTAAAGAACCAGTGCGCAAGCGAGTTCCTTATCATGCTCTTGTCCACATACGGGCCGTGCAATACCCAGTCATCGGAAGGCGGGAGCCCGAACAGGCTCACGTCCGTACCTTCTCCCGTTTCATCGCGGACTTCGATGCTGTAGCCGGGCTTGGGGAACAGGGCGGAGGACTGTCCTCTCACCTTGATGCCGATTTCGTATGGAGTGCCCTTGGCGCTATCGGCCACATTGTTCTTGACGCCGTCAAGGACCTTCATGGTGGCGGGGATTTTGTCAAGACCGTTCTTATCGAGACACTCACCCTTGGTGTCAATGAACATGATGGGCAAATCGTAGGTCTGCGCAAACACTCCAACGAGACCCATTGCCGCGATGAGACAGATAATCCTTTTTAGGCTTGACATGTTACCTCCAACCAAACCTGTTCGTTTATCTAGACTAAAAGTATATGATATATGTAAAAAGCATATGTTAATTGTCGTTTACGCGTTGTTTTGGCTTACAACTCGAAAAAAGGCTAAAAATGGCGAAATTTTTTGAAACCGAAGGGTTTTCCCGTTCATCAAATAGTTGTATATTGATAGGGAAGGAGGTCCGTATGTATACAAATGAGACTAAATGTTCCAGAATTTGGCTGGTTTTTGCCTTGGCTGTGCTTTTTTGTTTACCGAGCGTGGCTCGTGCGCAGGGCAACTTTTCCGCTGCGGAACTTGATACTTTGGTCGCAAATATTGCGCTTTATCCGGACCCGCTCCTGGCGCAGGTATTGGCCGCCTCTACCTATGGCGAACAGATTGCACCTGCTGCCGCATGGGCGGAGGCTCACAAGAACTTGAAGGGCGATGCGCTCACGGATGCGATGACGCGTGCGAACCTGCCGTACGATGCTAGCGTACAGGCGCTTATTCCGTTCCCGCGTGTGCTTTCGATGATGGATAGGTATGCCGCATGGACCGATCAGTTGGGTGATGCGGTGTACATGCAGAAAGAGGACGTGATGCGGGCTGTGCAGCGCTTGCGCAGGGCTGCAAACGAGCACGGACACCTGGTGTCCGATGACCGCGTGAAGATTTCTACCGGCGACAATATCACGATTCTGCCTGTACGTACGGAATACATCTATGTGCCGGTATACAACCCGTATGTGGTTTATTACAGTTATTACGATGGCTATGTGCGCGTGAGTTACGCTCCCGGCGTTTGGCTGGGCACGCGTTACAGTTACTGGGGCTGGGATGCCTGCTGGTTTGACTGGAACGTGCGAGCAATCTACCTGCGGGACCACCGCTGGTACGCGCCAAGGCGCGGACCCAGGCACCCGCACCGCTACATGCCGCCTCCTCGCCGCGGGCATACCGTTGGCCCGGACCTGAACCGCCGTTCTTCGGCGGTGCCTGCACCGCAGGCGTCTTCGAGGCCTGCGGCAGCGGTGTCGCGCCATTCGGCGACCCGCCCTGTGGATTTAAATGCCCGCGAGACCCCGAGTGCACATGGATATGCGGCAAGTGATGCTCCCCGCAGGAATACGCAGGCAACGCCGCCTCCCTCGAGGGCGCAGGCCCCGCGTGATGACCGCTGGGAAAATAGCCGCAACAGCAATTACGACCCGATGGATATAGCCGCTCCCCGCAGGCAGTCTTCGGGCTCTTCGTCCGCGCCGCCTCCGCCGCCACCTTCAACGCGCAGGGACGACCAGGACCGTGACGATCGTGGCTCTTCTCGTGGCGGCTTCGGCGGAGCAATTCGCCGGAGATAATGAGACTAGGGCGGGCTCTGCACCCTCATATTGGCATTTTAGCAGACCAAATCGGGTAAAAACAACCATTTGGTCTGTATTTTTACAAACAAAGTAATACTGTTTGCTTGTTTTTTCGGAAAAATAAGACTGTAGGAAACACTTTTAACGCAAATCCTGCGTAAAAAATCGGTGAAATATCAAATTTTACTGCAAACAAACTAATATTATACGGACTAAATGCCCACAAACCAAATATTTGGTCTGTCATTTTGGCAATTTTGCCCCGCGGATTATTTGCGCGGGCACACCTTCGGTGTGCGATAAACGAAAAGCTATAAACATTTTGCGAGTTCAGCCCACTCGCTCGCCGGGTAGCGGGCGAGGACTTGCTCGTTGTTCTCGGGGTATTTGCCTGTTTCCAGGTAGTACACACCATAGAGCACGCGGAGTGCATCTTGCTCCCGCGCATCTTTAGAATGCGCACCTTTTGCCCGCGTTTTTTGCCTGCGGGCATCTTGCGCACCTGAACTGCGGGCATCTTGTTTCTGGCTATCGGTATGCTGTCCGAACAATTCCTGCAACTTTTCAGCGCATTCCTTCCGGAGGGCTTCCTCGTGCGGCCTGAAACCGTCGAGCGGCTTGATGCCGCATAGCGCTACACTGCGGTTTGCTATGTGCAGGTATTCCAGCGGGCTCGTGTCGAGTGTCTGCACGATTTCTGCGGGGCTGTAGAACCGCCCGAACTGCAAATTGTCGCGACGCGCACGCTTCTCGTAGGCGTGCAACTTCGCAACTGCCTCGGGCGAGTTATCCTTCAGGATAAAGTTTACGGTCCAGGGCGTTTCCAGCGCGTCGAAACCTTCCATAAGGCACTCGCTACCGATAAACGCCGATACAAGGTTATCTCCGAATACGTTCTGGAAAATTCCCGGCCACTGCGACTTTTCGATTTCGCTAACGCTAAGCAACTTCTTCATGTTGTCGAAGAATCCAAACCTCCGCGCCTTGCCTCCGAAGGCGATGAGCAGGCCGAAAACGACCACGATAAAGATCCACCCGCGAACCGTCATGCCCTCCTCGGTGGGGATGGCGTTTTCGTCGATTTCTATGGATTTCCCTGTGCTGTCGCCGATGGCGAAGGTGAGCCACCCGGCAAGGGAAAGTATGCCGTCGCCGTAGCGTTCCTGGCGAAAGCTCGGCACAAGGAGTTCCTGCTCGGCCTTGCGGAGGTCAGCTTCGTTAAGGATTTTGCTTGCAGTTCCCCTAGTTATCACCAGTTTGCGCCTCTGCTTCTGGGCGACAAATATCAGGACTTCGCCTTCACGACCGGCATCGGCCTGCCATTTTTCCGCGATTTCTTCGGCGTATTTTGCTGCAACCCGCTCTCCGATGTCGTCTAGCAGCACGGCGTCGATTACGATACCCGTCTCGTTGGCGATATCGTCCGAGAGCCTGTCAAAAAATTCAAGCTGTTGCGCTGGGACCAGACGGTTCTCGTCGTAGATGTGGCTGTTCTCGGGCCGCGAGGGGAGCGCCTGCGCGATTGCGCACAGCATGAGCGTTGCCGCGAGAATGTTTTTCAGGTACGGGGCCACCTACTCGATGTCCATCAGGATAAGTTTTCTCGTGAGGTTGATCTTCTTGGTCTGGCCCTTGCCCTTGAGCATGCCGCGGATGAGGCTGTACACGCTCTGGGAATCCGGGAACTCGTTCCCGTCGGCGTAGATGATGGCGTCGATGGTCTTTGCTGTCATCACGTTCACGTTTACGCGCTTGAAAGCCTTCTTGAGCCCCGCGGCGATGTCGTCGTGCAGGTCCTCGATTTCTTCCTCGTCGAATTCGCCCTTGATGTTCATTATTACTTTGTACTGTGAGCCTTGTTCCAGGTCTTTTTGCCAGTACGCCTTGATTTTCTTTTCGAGCAGGGGCATGGCGCGCCTTGCAGCCTTATGGAGACATTCGGCGATAGCGGTCTGGTCGTTGCCGCCGCAGTCGTCGTCCATGGCCGATTCGCTCCCGAGGAGCCTGGCGGTAGAAGATTCGTAGGCGTTCAGGTCGACGGAGATGGCGCCCGGCTTCACGTTGCCGGAAAACTTGATGTACACGTCCGCACCAAGGGCGAGACTCGCGAGGTAGGAGAGATCTTCGTCCGTCTCGGCGATGTCGTTCTGCATCTGCACCACGGAGTTGAGGTTCGCGTCCCCCTCGAGCGACTTCACGTCGTAGAGTTTCTTGGTCAGGTACTCGTTTACCGCCTCCATCATGGCGCGCGCCATCGGGTTGTTCTGCACCACCTGCAGTTCCGAGATTCCCTTCCCGTTCTGGGCGGGGGTTACGAGAATGCTCGGGAGCGAGGAATTGTCCGGGAGCTGCTTCGCCGGTTCTGCTGCCGGCTCGGGAGCTTCAGCGGTTTGAAAGGCTTCGGGAACCTCTGCAGTGGGCTCGGTTTCAACCTCGGGGGAGCCTGCACAGGCGGCGAGTACAATCGGGAGTGCCAGGGTGGTTACAAAATGACGCATGGGCTTGCCTATCTATATTATTTTTCGAAGTTCTGTTCAAAAAATTACAATTTACTTATTCCAAAATATAGTATCTGTAAAAAAATAAATTTTTTTGAAAAAAGTTTTTCTTTTTTTGAATTGCATATATACATTTGTGGTATGAGTAAAAAATGGATATGGTTGCCCGACTGGGCTTCGGATCTTTCCGTCTGGGAAGACGACCTGACAGATGCGGATGCATCTGCCGACCATATCTTTGTGCCCTACGAAACTATGGCCGCTAACCTCGGCGACGTCTACGCAATCGACGGCATGTCGAAGGCGGAAACCGTTGTGGGTTGGGGGCTGGGCGCGCTCTTGCTCATGCTCTCTGCAAACAAGCGCCCCAAGGCGCAGAAGTGGATTCTGCTTTCGCCGTTCGCGGATTTCTGCGACGAGGAAGGTCCGTGGAATTCCGAGAACATCCTCTTCAAGGCGCGTGAGATGCACGACTCGAAGGATGTCGCGCTGAATGCGTTCAAGGAACAGTTCGGCGAGGAGTTCAGCGACTGGCCCGACGAGTGGATTGAGGCTGCACAGAAGATGGACCCGACACTCCTTGCCGACGGTCTTAGGTTCTTGGTGCAGAACAGGATTAACAAAGTGATAGAAAACAGTGCCGATATCCAGGTGCTCTACGGTCGCATGGATCAGGATGTGACCCCTGCCATGACGGTGAGGCTCAAGGATTTCCTGCCGAACGCGTCTTTCAAGGAACGCCCCAAGTCCGGCCACTGGCCCCCGATGATGCTGTTCTAAAAAACACTGCTTTTTTGTTCCCGCCGGGCGATGCTTTGGCGGGATTGTTTTATATTTGCCGCGATAGATTAATCAGAAAATTTTTTGTGCGACTGGGAGAATTTGATGGCGATTGTAGACGAAAGCGTACTGGACAGGGAACTTAATCCGGAGCAGGCGGCTGCCGCGAAGAAGGTGGACGGCCCCATGCTTATCCTTGCGGGTGCAGGTTCGGGAAAGACCCGTGCCATCACCTACAAGATTGCGCACCTCGTTTCTTGCTACGGCATCGAGCCCGACTGGATTCTTGCGGTTACGTTCACGAACAAGGCTGCCCGCGAGATGAACGGGCGTATCCAGAAGTTGCTCGATACGCACATGCACTTTGGCTGGATGGGAACGTTCCATTCCGTTTGCCTCCGCATGCTCAGGATGTGCCTGAACCGTGACTTTGTTTTGCGTGAATTTGGTGGTAGATGGTACGACGGCAACTTTTCGATATACGATGACGACGACCAGAAACGCCTGCTGAAGCAGATTATCAAGGAAGACCTGGGCGATGACTGCGATGCCGCCGAGGTCAAGCGCGTACATGGTGCCATTTCGCGTTACAAGAACACGGTGCTCTACGAGGGCAATGGCCCTGTGCTCCAGACTCCGGAGATTGCACTTGCACGTGCGCAGTTTGCCGACGAGGAACGCCGTGCCCGCTACTACGCGGAATACCAGAAGCGCCTGCGCGAATCGAATGCGATGGACTTTGATGACTTGCTCTTCAATACGGTGTTGATGCTGCAGAAGGTGCCGCAGGTGGCAAGCCAGTTTGCACAGCGTTTCCAATACGTGTTTGTCGACGAGTACCAGGATACGAACGACGTACAGTACGAACTTCTGAAGCTCCTGATAAACGAGAACAAGAACGTGACCGTGGTGGGTGATGACGACCAGAGCATTTACGGCTGGCGCGGCGCGAACATCAAGATTATCCGCAACTTCCACCGCGACTTCGCCCCGGTGACCATCGTGAAACTCGAACGCAACTACCGCTCGACGGGTAACATCGTGAAGGGTGCTGGTTCCGTGATTGCGAACAACGTGCGCCCCGCCGAAATGGTGAAGAAGGTTTTCTCGAAAGAGGAGCCTGGCGACCCGATTCGCGTGCGTCATATGATTGACGACCGCTCCGAGGCGCAGCAGATTGCAGAGAACATCAGCGCCGCGGGCATGTCGAACTTCTCGAAGACAGCAATCTTCTACCGCACCAACGCGCAGTCGCGTGTGATAGAGAAGGCGCTCAACGACATGCGAATTCCCTCGGTGATTTTCGGGGGCACGCGCTTCTGGGACCGTAAGGAGATCAAGGACATCCTGGCCTACCTCCGCCTGCTTTCGAACGAGAAGGACGATGCCGCTCACCTGCGCATTATCAACACGCCGTCCCGCGCAATCGGCAAGACATCCGTGGAAGCGATTCTCGAGCATGTCCGGAACGGGGAAGGCTCCTTCTGGGATATGCTTGTGGCCGAATCGAATAGCGGTAGCCGTACTGCCCCGAAACTCAAGGGATTTGTGGACCTGGTGCAGCGCTGGAAGGGCCTGATTGCAGCGGGCGAGACTCCGCTCCCCATCCTTGCCGAAACGATTATTGCCGATACGGGCTACAAGGAGTTCCTCCGCAAGGACGACGAGCTTACGGCAGACGAGCGCATTGCGAACATCGACGAAATGGTGAACGCTATCCGCGAATTCGACGAGGAACACCCGAACGCGACCCTCGATGCATTCCTGCAGGATATCTCGCTCCTGACCGATGCCGACAAGAAGGTGGATACCTCCAAGGGCGCGGTGACGCTCATGACAATCCATATGGCGAAGGGCCTGGAGTTCAATACGGTGCATATCGCGGGCTGCGACGAGGAAATCTTCCCGCTGGTGCGCGGCAGTTCCATGATGACGAACGAGGAAATTCGCGAGCAGATGGAAGAGGAACGCCGCCTGTTCTACGTGGGCTGTACCCGCGCAGAGAAGAAACTCTACTTGTACCATGCCGAAAGGCGCTTCTTCCAGGGGACTATCCGCCCGTTTGCCCCTTCGCGCTTCCTCAGGGAACTTGACCCGTCGGTGGTGGAGTTCACGCCCTGCATTGGCGGCATGTCGCAGGGGTTTGGTTCGGGTGCGCCGTACCCGCGTCCGGGGCAGTTCCCGGGTGCAAGCCGATTCCCGGGGGCACAGCGCAGTTCTTCGTTTGCGGGCAGGGTGCCCCCTCCGAGGCCGGTGCCCGACTCCATCCGCAAGAACGACAAGCGTATCGTTTATCGTAATCCCATCAAGGTGAACAACGCACCCAAGCCTGCGGTACCGAGCGGCCCGCGCATCGTCTACGACGAGTTCAGCGAGAATCCGTTCCACCCGGGAGTACGCGTGCGCCACACCAAGTATGGCATTGGGACCATTGTCAAGTGCTACGGTACCGGCGACAATGCCCGCGTGGATGTGCGTTTCAACAGCGATGGCACCACGAGGACCATTGTCCTCAAGTATGCCGCCCTCCAGATTGTGGGCTAGTGGTTGTCCCCGCGAAAATAATTTGCTATTTTACAGTCCGTAAGTAACGAGGTTATATGTTAGAGAATGATGAAGTGACAAAATTGGCGAAACTTTCGCGCCTGAGCATCGCAGAAGAGGATATCCCTGCGGTGAAGGGGCATCTGGACAAAATGCTCGGCCATCTCGAGGCACTGAAGGCTCTCGACCTTTCGAATGTCGAACCGATGACTGCGGTCGAAAACGGCGCCACGATCCTCCGCGAAGACGTCCCGGTGCAGGGCTTTACCCTTGACCAGGCTTTCGCGAACGCTCCCGCCGTGGAAAACGACCACTTCGCTATCCCGAAGGTCATCGGCGGCTAGTCGCACCTTTTTGCCCTAAGTGGCGTTATTAGAATTATGACGGATGTACACTGCATTGTACCCGCACGCATTGGGTCTTCTCGGTTTCCCGGGAAGCCTCTTTTTAAATTGTGCGGCAAGGAAATGATTGTAAGGACGCTGGAGCGTGCTCTCCTCGCGGACTGCTTTGGGCGTATTGTCTGCGCGACCGACAGCGAGCAGATTGCGGAGGTGGTATCTAACGCGGGTTTCGACTTCGTGATGACCGGCCCCGCGGCGACGGGTTCCGACCGCGTCGCCGAGGCCGCCCGCATACTGGACCTGGACCTTGTGGTGAACCTTCAGGGCGACGAACCCCTTGTGGAACCATCCGTGCTCGCCGATGTCGCGCAGGAACTTGCCCTGCACCCCGATTGCTGGGTGACCGTCGCCTGCCCGCTGAACCCTGCGGAATCGGCTTTGGAAACCGTAGTCAAGGTCCGCGTGGAAGGTAACCTTGCCGTAGATTTTACCCGCAACGTGGCTCCGGCGGATGCTCCCCGCTGGTTCCAGCACCAGGGAATATACGCGTATTCCCGCGTGTCGCGGGACGAGTTCGCCTCCCTCCCGCAGAACGCCGTGGAGAAGGAGCGCTCGCTGGAGCAGATGCGCATTCTGGGCAGGCGCCCGATACGCATAGTACAGAGTCCCTACCCGTCGGTGTCGGTGGATGTCCCCTCCGACGCGGGCACGGTGGAGGCGCTAATCGAAAAAGAAATGTTAAACCGCGGAAGCAGATAAAAAATCAATTGGAGGGGTCCGATGAATACTGCTGAAAAAAAAGTCGTCCGAATCGCAATTTTCCTGTTTGCGGTCGGCATGCTCGTGAGATTTTTACCCTGGGGATTGCCCGCCATCGAGACGGTGGATATCGGCGACCGCCCGAAGGTTGCTCAAATGAGCAAAAATTCAGAATCGTCGCAGTCCAGATTGGAATATGGGGAGCAGGTACCTGCAGGTGCGCTCGCCATTGCCGGGGATGCCCCCGAGAGCGGGGAGAAAAAGGCCCCGAAACGTGCGAAGAAAAAGAAGGCGGTCGTCCACTTTCCCTTGCGTATCAACGCCGCAACGGCGGACGAACTTTGTGCCCTGAAAGGCGTCGGACCCAAGCTTGCCGACAAGATTATCGCTTTCCGAGAGGCGAACGGACCCTTCGGCGGGCCCTCCAGCCTCCAAAAAGTGCCTGGAATCGGTAAAAAAAAGTTGGAGGGCATTCTCCCATGGGTAATTTTTGATTAGTTTTAGGGTGTCAAAATCTTCATAAGTCGTTGAGTATATGAGTGATACGAAATTGTACCTAGGTATTGAGGTCGGTGATGTTTCCCTGAAAGTCGCCCTCTTGGACGCTGCCGAAAAGCGCGTTTTGAAGACTGCCGTGCTCCAGACGGAAACGAGCCCCATCGATGACATTTTCACTTTCGAGACCGTCCTCCAGGGCTGGATGGAGGAATCCGGTCTGGAAGATGTCGAGGCCATCTCGGTGACTGTCCCCGCCTTCCGGTCGATTGTCCGCCAGATCTGTGTGCCTGCCGAGGCCGTCGCGAATATCGACGACTACGTCCAGTGGTACCTCGGGCTTATTACCAACGGCGACAAGGGTTCCTACGTCGTGGACTACAAGGTGCTGAGCGGCGATGCCTCCGTTGGGGAGACCGTTCTGCTTATCGCGGTCCGGCGTGAATGGGCCGAGGCCCTTCGTAAGGGCTTCCGTAGCAAGAACTTAGTGCCGAAGGGCATGGAAGTCGACGTGCTCTCGCTCATGAACCTCATGGACGTGGGTGATGGCATCAACCAGATGGAATGCGTTATCAAGGCCGACTACTTCGGCGTGACCATGCTCTGGCTCAGCAAGGACAACCTGCACGCGCTCCGTTGCGTGTCGACCCTTTCCCTCGTGAACGCCTCGATGGAAGAGGCTTCCGAAATCCTGGCCAATGGCATTATCGAGCAGATGAAGCTTGCCAAGGAACAGAACGGCGTGTCCGAAGTGAAGCAGGTGCATGTCTGTGGCGAAATGGCGATGGAACCGCTGTTCGTGCAGAAGCTCCGCGAAAAGCTCACGGAAAGTTGCCAGCTTATCTTGATGGATTCGTTCTCCAACTTAAGGCTCCCGGTCGACGAGGCCGATTCCGCTGCGGTTCTTAACTGCGCCGGCGCTATCGGGACTGCACTCAGCGTCATGGAGGGTGTATGATTCACTTGAACTTGATGGAAGCCGCAGAACGCGCGGCCACTATCGATATCGTTACCCCGGTCCGCGTGACCGACGTTTCGGCACAGGTAAAGACTTCCAAGAAGAAGACCTTGATTGGCTTCCTGGTCGTTCTTCTCGCATTTGTTTTCTTCAGCTGCTTCATCAGTGTGTTCGGCGTGCCCAAGCCGCTGCAGGGTGTTTTGCCGGGCCCGTACCTCTCGCTTATCGGTGCCGAGGACCCGAGCCGTGCCGCGCTTACCCTGAGCAACGGACAGCAGACCTCCGCCGGTGGTTCGCTTGCTGCCCAGAATGCCGCTGCCGAAGAGGCTCTCAAGCACAGGAACGCCTTGACCGTAAAGCAGGTCGTGGGCGAGGTCAAGCCGCAGGTGCTCTTCAACAACAAGCGCGAAGACTACAATTCCTTCCTCCCGATGGAAAAGGTTTCGTTCCAGCGCGCGGCCATCAACCAGTTCTTTACGTTCCTCACGACGGCTACCCCGGACGATGTCGGCTTCTCGGACTGCGTGTTCCAGTCGCCCAACTACTTCTACGTGCGTGGCGTGTCGGTCAAGCCTACGTCGCAGCGTAGTTTCTTGGAACGTATCAAGTCGGTGAGTTCCGATTTCAGGACTCCGCCGCTGCCCGAGAACGCACCTGCAACCGACATTACGGCATTCGGCCTGTTCAATGTGAACAACGTAAACAAGGCTGCCGTGTCGAAGTTTGTGCATGCGGGCGAGGTTGCCGACGAAGTCAAGGCTTTCAAGGCTCTCGCGACTGCGAACAAAGTAACGCTCAATGGCTTCGACAAGCCCGCTATCGAGGAATTCGGCGTGTACAAGCGCTTCACCTACCAGGTGACCTCTACGGCGGAATTCCCGGAACTGCAGTCCTTGATGAGTGCGCTTGACGCGTCCCCGATCCGTATCGGCGTCACGAAGGCGGAAATGAAGTTTGCGAAGCGCACGCTCGCATCGGCATTCACCCTGGTGATGTTTGTCGCTCCGTAAGCATGTCTATCCGCATTACCGGTGGTGCCCTCCGCGGAAGGAATGTCCCTTCTCCGGAAGGCAACAAGACTAGGCCGACGGCTTCCCGCACGAGGGAAGCCCTCTTCAACATTTTGCAGGGTGTGGAGAACTTCCGCATGCTCGACCTGTTTGCGGGTTCGGGCATCATGGGCATCGAGGCGTTGAGCCGCGGGGCTGCAAGCGTTGTCGCGGTGGAACTCGTGCATTCGCAGGCGAGGCTCGTGTACCAGGCGTACAAGGCTCTCGGTATTACAGATAAACTAACACTCTTGGAAAAGAACGCCCTTACGCTCGAGAAGGAATCGCTCTGCGCCGAAGAGGGCTTTGACCTGATTTACGCCGACCCTCCGTTCAAGGACATGCAATACCCTGACTTGCGCAAGTACTGGGAATGGCTGAATGTAGGCGGTGTGGCCGTGTTCGAGGCCCCGAGCAAGAACTTGCCCGCGTGGGTTAAGGAAGCCGACGAGGCGGGTACCGTGCAGGTCCGCCGCTACGGCGAATCTTCACTGGTGATTTACCGGGCGTAAGAAGTCATTCTGGAAGGGCTAAACCCTGATAGAATCCAAGAATTACTTGACTGGGCAGACCTGTTTGTATATATTACCAATATAGGATGGTTCTTATGCGCAGATGGTTCCCGCTTCTTTGTGCTGCCGGTCTTATGCTCTTGCTCGTCGGTTGCGGGCAGGAGTCGGTATCGTCGAGCGATGAATTATTCAGTTCAAGTTCCTTGGTGATAGAACTCTCGAGCGAATCCGATGTTTCTTCTAGTTCCAGTTTAGTAGAAACAGAATCTTCTAGTTCTTCGGAAGATGTTTCTAGCTCGAGCAGAAGAGTTCTTGACTACTATTTCGGTTGGGATGGAGGTGCAGACACTGAAGGAAGGGTTGATACAGGATCGCCGGAAGAAACTTCAGGTTACTGGTATATCTTTAATGACCACGAAGATGGAGGGTCTTCTAGGTTTATTTTTCCTTCGGATATAGAGGAAGATGAAGATGGAAACTTCTTGGCCTCGTTAATCGATGCCTATGGCGGAATCTATGCGAGCGTTGTTCTAGGAGAAGGTTATGACTACCCGTATGCGGGTTTCGGTTTCAATATATGGAGCGAACATCAGGAGGGTGTTGATATTAGAAAATGGACAGGGATTTGCCTTCAGTACCAATCTTCCATTGCCTTCTCTATGGAGTTAGGAGTTGAAAACGAGGCGGCTTCACCCTATAGCAATTACCGGGTTACGGTTCCTGAGAAAAAGTCTTGGGGTTATGTTGATTTTCCGTGGTCTGCATTTGATTTTTATCCTGATAATTATGATGTTTTGAAGAATGTCGCCACCATCAAGTTGAAATTTGAAGGCCCAGCCGGAACTACGGGCGATTTCGTTATTGAAAAAATAGCGTCTTTAGGCCAGTGCAGTACACTCTGTAAAAAATGATTTGTTTATGCCTTGCTGAAAAGCGGGTCTGCTAAATTTCTATATTTATAGTATGCAGAAAATTGCCGTATTCGCGGGGTCGTTCGACCCGTTTACTGTAGGCCACCTGGATATCGTGAAGCGCGCCTCCGCGCTGTTCGACGAGGTGTGGGTGTTGCTTGCGGTGAATGTGTCCAAACGCTATATGTTCAGCGAGGAGACTCGGCTTGAAATGGTGCGCAAGGCCGTAGCGCAGTTTACGAACGTGAAGGTGGATAGTTTCGACGGCCTGACGGTCGATTTTGCGAAGCGCGTCGGCGCGAAGTTCCTGGTGCGCGGCATCCGTAACGCTGCCGACGTGGATTACGAGCAGACGGTCGCCTGGAACAACAAGATGCTTTGCTCCGAATGCGAGACGGTTTTCCTCTCGAGCGCTCCCGAGCACCTGATGATTTCGAGCACGGTAGTGCGCGAACTCCTGAAGGCGGGAATTGCGAAGGATGAAGAGGGCCGCAAGCTGCTCGCGAAGTATGTACCTGAAAGTATTGTGCCAATGATTTTGGCGGGCGTTTAATTTTATGAGACCTTTCCAGTTTTTGCCTAAAGTCCTGCGGACGCTGCTGATTGTAAATGCGGTTGTCTTTTTGCTTGCCTTTGTGGGCGGCAAGTTGCTTGGCCTGCACCTGAATCTGCCTGGCCTCGGTTATGGTAGCCTGGCCGATTACATCGCGTACTTTGGCGCCTTCTGGCCGTTTGCTCCGGAGCAGGCATGGCGATTCGTGACTTACATGTTCGTGCATATCGACTTCTGGCATTTCCTTTTCAACATGCTCATGCTGTGGATGTTCGGTAGCGATGTCGCCGACATGATGGGCGCGAAGCACTTTACGGGGATGTACTTCTTCTGCGGGATTTTTGCCGCGGTGTTCAGCCTCGCGATGTACTTGCTCGGCATGACGAACGCCCCGATTATTGGCGCCTCGGGCGCGTTGATGGGCATATTCGTTGCCTACTACAAGTTCTTCCCCGACCGCATGCTTTTGATGTTCTTCTTTTTCCCGATGCGCATCAAGTATGCGATGTGGTTCATGGTCGCGGTAGACGTGTTCATGGCGCATTCGAGCGATGGCGTGGCGCACTTTGCCCACCTGGGCGGTGTCGTAGGCGGTTTCCTGTACATGTTCCTTTACGAGAAGGGATTCGGGAACACGCTTGCGGGTATGCGCCGCAGTTTTGGTGGTGCCGGTCGCAAGCCGAAATTCAGAGTTCATGAGGGCGGCCGTTCCGATGGCGAGGGCACCGTGTACCGCGAAGGCCGCAGTGACGAGCCTATCGAGGGTGAAGTCTTTTACGTCGATGAGCAGAAGCGCATGGACGAGATTTTGAAGAAGGTCAATAGCGAGGGGATTAACTCGCTGACCGAATCCGAACGCCGGTTCCTGCTGCAGGCGGGCGAAAAGTTGCGCCGCCGCAGGGGTGGACTGTAATTCATTTTTAGAGGTTTCTAATGAAGAAAGTTCTTGGTATGGGCGCTGCCCTCGTTGATATTCTCGCGAATGTGGATGACGCATGGATTGAATCGCAGGGCGTGCAGAAGGGCGGTATGAACATGGTGTATTGGCCGCAGATGGAAAAGTTCCTTGCGGCGCTCAAGAACCCGCTGCGCGTGCCGGGTGGCTCTACCTGCAATACGATGGTCGGGCTTTCACGCCTGGGTGGTAAGGCCGCCTTTATCTCGAAGGTGGGCGATGACGAACTCGGGAAGATTTTCCGCGAGCACCTGGAACGTAACGGCGTGGAATCGAAGCTCGGAATGAGCGATGCCGCTACGGGTTGCGTGTTCAGTGCGGTGACGCCCGATGCCCAGCGCTCCATGTGGACTTACCTCGGGGCATCTGATTTTCTGGCGAGCGATGACTTTGTGCCCGCGCTTTACGATGGTGTTGGCCTGCTCTATGCGGAAGGCTACCGCGCGTTCAATGCGGATTGCTTCAAGAAGTCGTTCACGCTTGCCCGCAGCCTGGGTGTGGAAACCGCGCTGGACTTCAGCAGTTTTGGTGTGGTGGAGGCCTGCCGCAAGTTGTTTGATGAACTCTTTGCCGAAAAGATGATTGATATCATTATCGCGAACGAGGACGAGGCCTATGCCTATGCGGGCGTGAAGGAAGAAGCCGCACTCGACGTGCTTGCGCAGAAGGCGAAGGTCGCCGTGGTGAAGATTGGCAAGCGTGGTGCCCTCATTGCCAAGGACGGCAAGGTGACCCGCGTGCAGGCTGGCCCCGCGAAGGCCATCGATACGACTGGCGCCGGTGACCTGTGGGCGTCGGGATTCCTGTACGGCTACATGAACGGCTGGGACATGGAACGCAGCGGCAACCTCGGGAGTGTCGTGAGCAATGAGGTGGTGCAGGTGATGGGTGCGCAGATCCCCGAAGACGGCTGGAAGCGCATTCTCGCGGCCCGCGGGTAGTTTGCCTGCTAACGCTCCGGGCGAAAACGATTTATATTTAGGAGGAATAAGGAGGCTCTATGAAAAAATTGTTCTTCGTGCTTGCAGCACTCATGACGGTGCCTGCCCTCTATGCGGCAGAAGATACGCCGATTCAGAACGTCTGCGATTCCCTTTCGTTGGGAGCAACGCCGGTGATTGAACTCGTGCCGGCCTATATTGACGAATCGAACTGGTACGGCAATCCGAAGACGTGGGCGAAGGATTCCTCGAATGCCAACCGCCACGAGACGTACGAGACGGTGAAAGTCAGTATTAGTAGTAACAAATCAATGCAACTGCCCGTTTCTATACCTGCCAGCTGCCGTGAATTGTCGGGTCAGGAAGTGAAGTATGCCAAATGGAATACGCACCAGGAATGGGAACCGTATACCGAAGATGACGTTGAGACAAGAATCTACACTATGCGTGAACTGTCGATGAATGGGCACGATGAAACGAACACGTATAATATTTTGGCGTTTGTCCCTGGCCAGATTCCCCAAGATTATTCGTTCCAGTCGCATCAGTTGCTTTTTTCTGCAACCTTTGAGTTTGCCTTTGAGTACTGGTTTGCTTCGGCCTCTTTCGAGCATAAATTCAGGAATGCTGATGATTCGGAATCAACAGTTAGAACTAGCATCAAATACGTAACCTCAGGAGGAAACGATTCGTTGCGTGTTGTTAGTACGGTTCTTGAAGGACTAAAGATTCCCGATACCACAAAGTCTATCCATATTCAGACTCTCAAGGTCGTGCTTGTCGATTCCCGTAAGTTGCCACAGCCGCAGTCTTCTTCCAGCGTGGTGGTGAGTTCTTCGTCTGAGGAAAAGTCGTCTTCGAACAATACGCCGGTGAGCTCTTCGTCTGTGGAACAGTCTTCGTCTAGCGCAACTCCGGCATCCTCTGCTGATGAGGAAAGTTCTTCTTCGGCTAAGCCTGAGACGTCTTCTTCTACAGGGCCGGTATTGTCTTCTTCGAGCAACGTGCCGGAATCCTCTAGCGCACAGGAATCCTCTTCTAGCGACAAGCCCGCGACATCTTCTAGCGGCGAGCAAGAAGCATCTTCTTCCAGCGATAAGCAAGAAACGTCTTCTTCCAGCGCTGAACCGGAATCGAGTTCTTCTGAAAAAACGACGCGTCTCGTGACGGCGCCGAACCTCGACGGTTCTGCCCGCATGGTGCAGGTACGTACTCTCGACGGCTCCATCGTGAAGAACTCCGGGAACCTTGCTCCGGGCGTATACTACGTGAAGTACTCCAACGGCAAGTGGAGCAAGATGGCGGTCTTGCCCAGGTAGGTCGTAACCGATGTTTGTGAGGTCACTCGCCGTTCTACTTTTTGCTGTCGCGTTCGCGTTTGCTGCGCCGTCTAATGCTGGCAATGCGCAGTCTAGTGCCGCAAATACACAAGTTGCAAATACACAGACCGCGCCCGCACAGTCTGCGGGTGAATCGCCCGTAGCCGAAGCCCCTGCAGAAATGGTCCCGGTGGACGTGATGCAGGAGGAACTCGCCATGCGCGATAGCGTGATGCAGGTGCGCGATAGCCTCTGCACCGTGGAGAAGGATTCTCTCCGCAAGTCGGTGGTGGTCGAGGAAGCCAAGTGCGCGAACTGGGAACAGAGTTACCAGGTGATGAAGCAGAACAATGAGGTCTGCGCGAAGGCTCTCGGGATTGCCATTGAGGCGAGCGAGAAGGATAAGGACCGCGCCGACGAGGAACGCCGCAAGGCGGCCGTGATGAGTTCGTCTTCGTTTATGGGTGGCCTGCTTGTCGGGGCGCTCCTGTTCTGGTTGATTTTTGACTGACGGAGGCCGCATGAGGCTTGGACTGTGTGCTGCTATGGGTGTGTTGCTGGGCGCGGGGCTTTGCCTCGCGAAGGGTGGCGACGCGCCTGCGGGCCAGTTCCAATTGGGCTCGACGCTACAGCCGCTCGCGACAATTCCCATGAAGTCTGCGGAAATCTCGGCGTACATGCCCGAGAAAAAGAAGTTGTTTGTCGTGGGTGGCGAAAACCTGCTCGAAATTGTCGACCTTTCCGACGCGGCAAAGCCGAAGGTGGTAAGGACAGTTTCGCTGGGGGGCGATGCCTCGAGCGTGACGGTGAACGGGAACCTTTTCGCCGTGAGCCTGCTGAACGCTCCGGAATGGAAGAAGGGTCACGTGCAGGTGATGCGCTATACCGACAGCCTTGAGGTTCTCGGGTTCTTTGAGGTTTGCCACCAGCCCGACATGCTCACGTTTACGCCCGATGGTTCGGCGCTCCTGGTTGCCTGCGAGGGCTCTCCCGACATGAACTTCCGAGAAGATCCCGAGGGCGGTGTCGCGATTATAACCGCCCCGAAGGATGGCCCGTGGTCCCGCCTCGAGATTGCGGTTGCGGGCTTTGACGGGCTCGATACCGCATCGCTGATGGCGCAGGGTATCCGCAGGACCGGAGCGCAGGGGTTCGTGAAGTCGCTCGAGCCCGAGTACATCACCGTTTCGCCCGATTCCAAGACGGCGTGGGTGAGCCTGCAGGAGAACAATGCGATTGCGGTTGTTGACATTGCCGCAAAGAAGATTACGAACGTGTACCCGCTCGGCTTTGTCGACCATTCCGTTCCCGGGTTCGGGCTTGACGCCAAGAAGAATTCGAAAGTTGAAATTGCGAACTACCCGCTGCGCGGCCTGCGCCAGCCCGACGGCATTTCTTCGTTTGTTGTAAACGGCAGGCCTTTTGTGGTTACGGCGAACGAGGGCGCACCCGTGAACGATTACAAGGTCTGGACCGATGTGACGAGTCTTGTGATGCTTTCGCAGCAGGGCCGCTTGGACCCGAAGGTGTTCACTCCGGAACTTGTTAATGATTTGAACGGAATTTCCGTGAGCAACCTGGAACGCTGCGATGTTGCCCCCGATATTGTGCCCGGTGGCCGTTGCCCGTATGCATACACGTTCGGCACGCGCAGCGTGAGCATCTTTGACGGTGCGACAGGCGCGCTTATCTGGGATAGCGGCGACATGCTCGAACGCACGATTGCTAAGGTCGCTCCCGATTACTTTAACTGGAATTCGAAAAAGAATAAGGTCAAGATGGATTCCCGCAGCGAAGACAAGGGCTGCGAACCCGAAAACGTGACCGTGGGCGAGGTTGCGGGCAAGCGATATGCCTTCGTGGGGCTCGAACGCACAAGCGGCATAGCCGTGTTCGATATTACAGATTTTGGAAAAAACAGTAACCCCTCGCCAAGGCTTGTTGATTACTACCTCGACCCGAGCGACCGTGGCCCCGAAGGCGTGCTGTTTATCCCCGCCGAAAAAAGCCCGAACGGCGCCGCACTTCTCGTTGTCGGCTACGAATACAGCAAGACCCTCACCATATACCAGGTGAAATAACCGGTTTGTCATCTTCTTTTTCTACATTTGTATGTAAAATAAAAGGTTGCATCCTTATAAGGACCGTCCTATGAAAAAAAGTGTCATTGCGAGCATCGCTCTCATCCTCGCGGCGTGCGGGGACGACGTCACCGAACAAGTTACCGTCAATGCCAACGTCGGCGCGATTGAAACGAGCGACGACTTGCCCGAGTGTACCAATGAAATTGCGGGGCAAACCGCATTCATTACCGAAACTCACGAGTTCCTCGGCTGTGACGGCAAGGAATGGCAGCCCTTGAACGCTAGCGCCGTGAGCGTGGGTGACAACGTGTGTATGTCCAAGAGCCTCTCCGATAGTTCCGGCTTCGAAATCTTCTGTAACGGGGAATCTATCGGCACGATAAGGAACGGTGTTGACGGGGAAAAGGGTGACAAGGGTGACCCCGGTGAAAAAGGTGCTGATGGTGCCCCCGGTGCAAAGGGCGATGATGGTGCAAAGGGTGACCCGGGCAATCCGGGCAAGAATGGTACAAACGGTACGAATGGCACAGGCTGTGAAATTACGGAATCGACTGCGCTGACCGTGACTATCGCCTGCGGCTCCGAGACGTTTACGATGGACCTCACTGGCTATGTGGAACAGTCTGAAGAGTGCGATGCCACCCTGTACGAGGACTGCACTGGTTCGTTGGATAGTGTGAAACTCAGCGGCGTTAGCCAGAAGGGCCCTTTCGTTACTGGTACGGACATTACGGCTTATGAATTGGAAAATGGCCGCTCCCTTAAGCAGACGGGCAAGACTTTCGGTGGCAAGATTGAGCGTGCGGACGGTACATTCGATATCAAGACCATCAAGCTCAAGAGTACGTTCGCATACCTCGTAGCCGACGGATTCTACCGCAACGAAGTGACCGGCGAGAATAGTGCCGCGACGATTAAACTTCGCGCCTTGACTAATTTGCAGGGGCGCACTGCAGCAAACATCAACCTGGTCACGCATCTGGAATACGACCGCGTGCAACGCCTTGTCACGAAGGAAGATTCTACGGTACTGAAGGCCAAGAAGGCTGCAGAAAAGGAAATCTTTGCTGCGTTCGGTATAGACAACACGAATTTCAAGGGATTTGCGGAAGACTACAACATTCTTGAAGAAGGCGACGGCAACGCAGCTCTGCTTGCAATCTCCGCGCTCCTCCAGGGCGACCGCAATGAGTCCGAACTCACGGCACTCCTTGCCGCACTGAGCGTGGACCTGGGCGACAACGGTAAGTGGGATAACGAGAAACAGCGCGTGCAGATAGCCGACTGGGCTATGAAAAAGGACTTGAATGGCGGGCTTGATACAATCCGCGCGAACATCAAGGCGTGGAAACTGCGCGATAGCGAACCTCCTGCATTCGAAAGCCACGTGACGCACTTCTGGAAAAAGGAACTTGACGTTGGCGAATGCTCCTCGAACAAGGCCGGCGAACTCTTTGCCATCAAGAACAAAAAGTCCGCGTACTATGCCGCGAAGGACTCCGTTTACACCGAAGGCGACAGCAGCTTGGTGCGTCTGATTTGCGATGCTGATGGCGCATGGCGATTCGCAACTGACCTCGAGAAGGACGTTGCCGCTTTTGCCGCAGCGGACAATGGCGCGGTAAATCGTGGCTCCATCGACACGACGAACATCTACGTGAAGGAAAAAGGCTGCTGGCGCCGTGGTACTGAACTGGATGCAACTCTCGATGTCGCCTGTGTTGAGTCCAACAGGGGCATGACCGACAGCCTCATAGTAGAGCGCGAGCCTGTGTGGTACATTTGCGACGTGAACGACGATGCGTCTGCATTGCCGTCTATTCCCACCGCTTGGCGCACGGCTACGACTGCCGAAGCCGACACGGCTGGTTTTGGCATACCCACTGGCGAAGATCGCATTGTCAGGATGGGTAACGTGAACAAGTCGCTATTCTATGTTTATGAAGACACCTCGGGAAATGGCGATTACGTGTGGCGCTATGGAACGGATTTGGACTATGATGATATTCTTGGCCCCTGTACCGGCGCTAAAGTGGGTAGCATTGACACGACTTCTAAAGGCAAGTGGTACAAGTGCGTCAACGATTTGAGCACGCGCGTTGAAGGTGTTGCCGTGCCTACGGAGTGGCGCGAGGCGACCAACTACGAAAAGGATACCTACGGCCTTGAAGGAACTTCCGGTGATTATCAGGAAGGCAAAGTTAATAAGAACCTGTATTATGTAAAGGAAGAAGGTTACTGGAGACCCGCGACGGATATGGAATACACTTGTGCCGAAGCCTGCACTGAAGCTCAAAAGGATCATATCAAACCGGTTGGAGCCGATTGGTATACCTGTTCAAAAGAATTCAGTACGGTTGTCGATACGTTCAAGGTTGACTATACCTGGCGAAAGGCGACTGATATTGAAATAGATACGAACGGGCTTGGTCACTTAAATAAAAAAGCGGGTGACATTGCTTGGGGAAGGGGTAACACGAGTTTGTTATATGTCTATGAAAATGGCAACTGGACAAAAAGTTATAACCAGAAGATGGATGTTCTTGTTGGCAAGGGTTGCGTAGACGGCCTCAATGGCACATATATTTATGGTTCTGATGGCGTGAAATATATATGCTATGTCCGCAATGAATCTGACAAGAATTGGGTGGTGCCGTATGGCATTATGGTGGATACCTTGGGCTGGGCTATTAGTATTTGGAGTGAGGGCCAAGTTCGTAATGGAAGGTTGAACCCAGAAAATACGTATGTCTACGAGGACAATAAATGGCGGTATGGTACGGCATTGGATAGCATCTTTGCAAGGCTTTATGCTAGCGAAGGCGGCTCTGCGTGCTTGCAAGAAAATGAAGGGGACACGACGGGATTCAAATATGAGGATCTATATTATGTGTGTACGCCCCAGTCGCTTGGCGATACTATTCGCATGTGGGTGCCGGCTCCTGCCATATACAACGATACCAAGGAGATGCGAGAGAAATGTGTACAATATGACCCTGACTATGGTCATGGTGAATTTTTAAATGGTCGTGTGAATGCTGGAAGAAAATATGCATGCGACAATGGCATTTTTAGGGAGGTTTCCTATGCGGAGGAACTTGAGGGGAGAGGCTGCGTAAACTACATTCATTACCATATCTATGAAACGAATAATGGCTTCAAGGAGTGTACGCCGAATGGTTGGGTCTCTGCTGAAGAAAAGGATAGAGGAATACTTCGGGATTCCGATGGAAATGTCTATGCGACAGTGGTCATTGGAACGCAACTTTGGATGGCGGAAAATCTCAATCGCGAAACGCCTGATGCGCCTATCTCCTACAGCCTTGTTAAGGATGGTGTTCGCTATTACAATTATTATGTGTTGAGAGAAAATGTTTGTCCTACAGGTTGGCACGTGCCGACAAAGGCGGAATGGCAAACGTTGCTTGGCCATGCTAGCGCGAGCGCTCTCAGATCAACGACCGGCTGGGATGACGGTAAAAATGGTACAAATGAATCTGGTTTCTCGGCATACCCGGATGGCTATTATCATACTTATGGGATAAGTGGACTTAGTGAGAAAGGCTATAGCGCATACTTCTGGACATCCTCTACAAAGTATAGTGACGGTACAGGTGATGTTTATATTATGAGATTTAATTACTACTCTGGAACTGAATTTGATACAAAAGAAAACGGTCCTTATGACTACCGGCCAGTCCGTTGTATCCTAGACAAATGGACTCCTCCCACAACTGATTAATCAGTGATTTAATCGATTAATCACTTCAAAAAACAAGGTCTCGAAATTGCTTTCGAGACCTTCAGTTTTATTTCCCGTTAGGGGATTGTCGCTTTACCCGAGGAGTTCTTCCTTGCTGATAGCCTTGAAGTTCGTTGCCTTCAGGGCTTCGATGGCCTTGTCCGTATCCTGGAAGCGCAGAATCATGATGTTGCTGCCGTTCAGGGTGGAGGGGTAGGCGTACATGTAGTCGATCTGCTGGCTGCCAACCGCAGTGCTGAGCAGTTCGGCGAGGCCGCCGATGGCTGCGTTCACGGGGCATGCCACCACGTCGGTGATGGTGGAGCTGAGGCCCGCCTTGGCGAGCACGTCCACTGCCTTTTCGGGGTCACTGACGATAAGGCGGATGAGGCCGAATTCGCCCGAGTCGGCAAGCGTGAGCGAAAGCAGGTTCACGCCCGCGTCGGCGAGGGACTTGCACACGGCCTGGAGACGGCCCGG
>JAGAAW010000147.1 GCA_017615055.1 Fibrobacter sp. | reverse complement strand
TCCAAGCTCCCGTTCAGCAAGGTGACCGAACTCATGGGCCAGTTCACTGTTGCCCAGATGCTTGAGCGCGAGGACTTCCACAACCGCTACACGGCGAATACGCCGATCAGCCTGCACGAGTTCATGTACCCGATGATGCAGGGCTACGATTCCGTCGCCATCCAGAGCGACGTGGAACTCGGCGGCACCGACCAGAAGTTCAATGTGCTCCGTGGTCGCGACCTCCAGATTTTTGAAGGCATGGAACCGCAGATCGGCCTCTTCATGCCTATCCTTCTCGGTACCGACGGCAAGGTCAAGATGAGTAAGTCCATCGGCAACTACGTGGGCCTGAACGAGCCCGCCGACGTGATGTACCACAAGATCTACAGCCTCGCCGACAACCTCATCGAGAACTGGTTCGAACTGTTGACCGAAGTCCCGCTCAACGAAGTCAAGCAGATGATTGCGGACATCAATGCGGGCAAGATGAACCCGAACGATGCAAAGCACCGCCTCGCCATCGATATCGTGACGCAGTACTACGGTGCGGAGGCCGCCGAGGCCGCCGCTGCCAAGGAACGCGAGATTCACAGCGGTAACGCCATCCCGAGCGATGCTGCCGAGTGCAGCGTGGCGGCCGGCACCTATGGTGCCCTGGATCTGCTTGTGGAAATCAAGGCATTCGCATCTAAGGGCGAAGCCCGCCGCATGATCCAGAACGGCGGCGTCAAGATTGCGGGCGAAAAGCTCGCCGACCCGCAGGCCTCGTTTGAAATCAAGGGCGGCGACCAGCTGGTGGTCCAGGTGGGCAAGCGCAAGTTCTTCAAGGTGAATTTCTAGTACCATGCCTCAGGAAATCCTCATACTTGGCCTCAATCCCGCCTGGCAGCGTTTGTTCTTTTTGGACAAATTCACTCCGGGCGAGGTGCACCGCATTACGAACGTCGAAGAATACGCTTCGGGCAAGGGCATCAACTGCAGCCGCGTGCTGCAGAACCTGGGCGGAAAGCCCCTCCTGATGCACTTCCTCGGGTCCGATCACGGGTCCCGCATCTTCGACGAGATTTCCGCTTGCGGCATTAACCAGGCTCCGGTATGGATCAAGGAACCGACCCGCACCTGCACTACTATTGCCTGCGGGGGCGAATCGACGGAACTTATCGAGCCCTCTCCGGTGCTTACCGATATCGAGAACAAGGATTTTGCGCAGACTCTTGGGGAATACTGGAACACGGCGCAGTGCGTCGCGCTCTGCGGGTCTTTCCCCGGTAACTTTAACGTCGAGAGCATAAACGACCTCGACTTTACGGGCAAGCGCGTGTTTGTCGATGCCATCGAGAATATCGATGCATGGCTCGAGAAGGGCGTGGAACTGCTCAAGATCAACATGCACGAGTATAGCAAGCTGCTCGACCGCATGGGTATTCCGCAGGTGAAGTCTAGTCCGCAGTTCTGGAAGATGACCGCGACCGCGGTGCTCGAGCGCCTGCCCATCAAGAACCTCGTGGTGACCGACGAGGAATCTCCGGTACGTGCGTTCCGCCTGGTCGAAAAGAAGTTCCAGAGCGCAGTCGTGGAACCCCCTGCGGTAGAAGTGCAGAACAGCGTGGGTGCAGGCGACTCGTTTTTTGCCGGCTGGCTCTACGCCGATAGCATGGGCCTCGAGTTCGAGGAATGCCTCGTGAAGTCGACCGCTGTCGCTGTCGCCCGCTGTGAGGTCGACAAGCCCTGGATGCTTTCCCTCGAGCGTGTCGCCGAGCTGGAAGAAACTATCCGCGCGAGCCTCGAACAGCAGGAATAGGCGGGCCGACATGAACGGAACGCTTGTCGTATTTGCCTCGAAGCTGGAATTCAACACGATTTTCCCGCAGATTTCTGCGGTAGTGGCGTCCTCTACGCCGCAGTCCATCGACAACCGCTACGATGTCGCCGTATGCGGGGTAGGCATGCTTGACTTTTCGGCGAACCTCGCGTATCTCCTGGCCAAGAACCGCTATGAGCGCGTCATCCAGGTGGGGATTTGCGGGGCGTATCCCAACCGCGGAATCGAGATTGGCGACGTGGTGCGCGTTGATACCGACATTGTCGGGGACATGGGAATCCAGACCCGCGAGGGCCACTTTGTCACCTGGAAGGATGTCTCGGGCGAGGACGATACCTATGAGGGCGAATCCCCGCGTTTCCTCACGCTTGCGCTCGCATCTATACGTTCCGTCGCCGGAGTCTCGGTGAACTGCTGTACCGGTACCAAGTATCTGGCTCTCCGTCGAGGCGGGCTTTTCAAGGCCGATGTCGAGAGCATGGAAGGTGCGGCATGCTTTGCCGTGTGCAAGCGTTTTAACGTGCCCGCCTACCAGTTCCGTGGCGTGAGCAACATCGCGGCCGACCGCGATACTTCCACCTGGCGCGTCCCGGAAGCCCTTATGGCCCTCAAAAGCGAGGTGCTGGACAATCTGTAAACAATGTGCAATGTGGAATGTGTAATGTGAAATGTGAAATGAAGAAATTCTCATTACACACCCCACATTTAGCATCTCTCATCTCTCATCTCACATCCCACATCTCACATTTGTTATGCGTCTATCTCTCGGCATTTCCACTTGTCCTAACGACACCTACATCTACGAGGCGCTTGTCGCCGGTCTCAAGGATTCCCCCTTCGAGTGGAACGTGCACTTTGCCGACGTGCAGACCCTGAACGAGATGGTCATGCGGGGCGAGCTCGACGTGGCCAAGGTGAGCGCACAAGTTTACCCGAAAATCCGCAAGGACTACGTTTGTCTCGGGTGCGGTGGCGCCATCGGGTATGGCTGCGGCCCGCTCCTGCTTTCCTCAGTGTCCGGCGCCTTCGACCCTGCCCAAGAAACGGTCCTTCCCGGGGCAAACACGACGGCTGCGCTCCTGTTCCGCTTCTGGTACGGGCGCAAGTTCGGCGGCAGTCCGCAGGTGCGCTACGCTCTTTTCAATGAAGTCTACTCTTCGCTGCTCGATAAATCTGCGGCTCAGGGTGTAACCATTCACGAACATCGCTTCACCTGGAAACGTGACGGGCTTCACATGTTGCAGGACCTCGGCGCCTACTGGGAACAGGAGACGGGCTCGCCGATTCCGCTCGGGATTGCTGTCGCACGCCGCTCCCTTTCGTACGAACTTGTCAGGAATATCGAGAAGGAGATCCGCGAGAGTCTCTCTACGGCACGGAAAAGGTCGGAACTGGTGACCCCGTTTATTCGCGAAAAAGCGCAAATTTCCGATGAAAAAGTCATCGAATCGCACATAAGAATGTTCGTGAACGACTTTTCCGAGAGCGTGGGCGAGGCGGGCGAAAAGGCCTTGGCCTGCCTCTGGGGTCTCGCAGGTTGTTGATAACCTGTTGATAACGCCAAAAATCGTGTAATAATCCGTAAACGTAAAATTGTTTTTACAAAATTGCGAATTTTTGCGAAAAACTTTATTTATTTTCCAAAAAGCACTTTTTTTGGGAGTTCGCTTATGAGTTTAGTCAACGACCTCGATCTCGAAGTTGAAAACTTCAAACGTGAGTACGAAAAGTTCGAACGCGGCAACAAGTCCGCTGGAACGCGCGCACGCAAGGTTCTGCAGGATATCAAGAAGACCTGCCAGGAGATTCGCGTGTCCATCCAGGGGGCGAAGAAGGAGGAAGAAAAGGCTAACCTTCCTTCCGAGAATTGACATTCAAGGCCTGCATAGCGGGTGCTTTTTGTGTTTTTAAGCGTTTTTTTGGGTTATTTCTCAAAAAAGCGTTTGACTAGAGCCCGTTATGAAGGTATATTCCCACTCGGGTTTTGAATTTGTCGATTCGGCAAACCAAAAAACAAACGATTTTATGTGTTCTATGATTGGAGAAACGTAGCAGTATGACCCTAAAGAAACTGGTCTTAATTACGGCCGGGGCTTTGCTTCTTTCCGGAACCGCCATGGCAAGAATCATCAACGTGCCTGGCGAATTCCAGAAAATCGGTGACGCTCTCGGTAATGCCGACGCTGGCGATACCATCAAGGTAGCGCGCGGCACCTACAACGAAAACATCACTCTGGTGATGGGCGTGATCCTGAAAGGCGAAGATCCGCTGACGACTATCATCGATGGTGGCCGCAATGGTCCGACCGTCATGGGTACTTCGGGCGCAGAAATGTCGCACTTCACTGTGAGGAACGGTCTCGAAGGCATCCTCTGTGAAAACGCCGCCCCCTACATTCACCACTGCTACGTGATGGATAACCACGCTACGGGTATCGGTGCGTTCATCTCGCTCCCGCATCTCCGCAACAACGTGGTGTACGGCAACCGCTGGTCCGGCATCCTCGCTTGGGGTGCCAAGTCTCTCGACGCCTTCATCGAGCACAACGTCGTGCTCCGCAACGGCTATTCGGGCCTTGCACTGAAGGGACCGACCAACGTGGTCGCCCGTAACAACATCTTCATGGAGAACCACTACTACGGTGTGTTCGCTGACCCGGCTGCCGGTCAGACGAAGGTGGAGTACAACAACATCTACAAGAACTACTACCCGTTCAACCACTTCATCAAGGTAAACCGCACCAACGTTTCCCTCGATCCGAAGTTCATGAACCACTCCCTTTCGAAGCCGAACTTCTACTGCCAGTCCACCTCGCCGATGCTCAAGCGCGGTAAGGGCAAGCTCGACATCGGTCTTACGACGGTCGAGGTTGTGAAGGAAGAAGAACAGGTGGAAGAGACCCGCAACCCGGATACCGATGCCGATGGCCTCTGCGATCCGTGGGTTTCTGAAGAAGGCGTTTCCGACAAGTACGCATCTGTTTGCACGGGTATCGACAACTGCCCCGAAGAAGCCGAAGACTTCGATGGTTACCAGGATGACGATGGCTGCCCGGATGCCGACAATGACCGCGACGGTCTCTGCGACCCGTGGGTCGAAGCCAAGGGCTTGCTCTCCAATTTTGCCCATGTGTGCCAGGGCGTTGACCGCTGCCCTGAACAGGCCGAAACCCAGAACGGTTACAAGGACGACGACGGATGCCCGGACGAAGTCCCGCAGCCGCCGAAGAAGGTGTTCGTGCTTGAAGGCGTGAACTTCGAATCCGGCAAGGCTACCATTACTCAGGACTCTCACGTGTCCCTCATGAAGGTGGTCGATATTATGGAAACCTTCCAGGAAGCAACGTTCGAAATTGTGGGTCATACGGACAACGTTGGTTCCAAGGATAAGAACAAGCAGCTCTCCGCTGACCGCGCTGCTGCAGTGAAGAACTTCCTTGTCGAGAACGGCATTAACGAAGCCCGCATTGTTACAAGCGGTAAGGGTGACTCTCAGCCGGTTGCCTCTAACAAAACCCCCGAAGGGCGTGCGCAGAACCGTCGTATCGAGTTCATCCGCACGGATATCAAGTAAAGGAGTAGGTGATGATGCATACTAGTTTCATCAAGACATCGGTCCTCGGACTTACAGTGGCGGCCAGCTCCCTGTTTGCTGACGCAACCTACTCTCCGCACAAGTATCAGCAGAATGACTGGTTCGCAGAATTCGGCGGCAACACCGCCATGTACGTGAACCCGGCAAGCATTGCAGAAACGGAGCAGTTGGAATTCAGCGCTGCGTTCTTCAGCTCCATCAGTGGTGAAGCAAGCCAGGAATACGTGAGCTTGACTTTCCCGATGGACTACAAGCACACGCTCGGCTTCTCGTTCTTCGAGAACGGCGCTTCCATTGACGGTGGCAAGTCGTACGGCGAATATGCGTTCATGTTCGGCTACGCCTACAACCTCTTCCAGTTGATCTCGCTCGGTGTGGACATCTCGGTGCTCTATATCAACCAGTTCGACGACGTGAAGCAGGTGACCTTCGGTTCTGACATCGGTATCAGTTGGAACCCGCTCGCTTCTTCCAAGCTTGGCTACCTCCTCGTGGGTGTTGCCTTGCAGAACGTGCTGCAGCCGGCTATCGCTACCAGCGATGACGCTCCGGCAGTGGTGCTCTTCACGGAAAGCGAAGCCTACAAGATTCCCGCGAACCTGAACTTCTCCTTGTTCTACCGCGGTCTTAACAGGAGCCTCGAAGCTAAGATCGAAGCCTCCTTCATCGACATCATGCACGATGACAAGGAAGGTGGCGAGGGCTTCAACCTCGAGACCAGCTTCACCTTGACTTACTACCTCTCTCCGCACCTTGGCGTGCGTGGCCGTTTCACCAAGGAAGGTTACTTCGTTGCTGGTGCTACGGTGAACGTGAAGGACGTGAGCATCTTCCGTTACCTCCAGTTGGACCTGGAAATGTCTCATGACGACCTCTACGCCAAGAAGAACCGTGGCTTCATCTGGGCTGTGAAGATTACTTCGCGCTTCGGTGATACCCGTGAAGAGAAGATCGGTGAGGAACGTTACCGTCGCTTGAAGATCGAACCTGAAAACGACTACCGTGCCGCTATGCGTCTCTACTTGAACCGTCAGTTCCTCGAAGCTGCCTACGCTTTCGGTAAGGTCCAGACCAAGTACCCCGCATTCCACCTCGTTGACCAGGCTGCGTTCTACAAGGCAAAGTCTTTCGAAAACCTCCGTATGCACAAGGCTGCCAAGGCCGTGTACGAAGACGCTATCAAGCGTTATCCGCAGAGTGACCAGAAGGCTAAGTACCACTTCCAGTTGATGAACATCGACTATAAGGAAGGC
>JAGAAW010000146.1 GCA_017615055.1 Fibrobacter sp. | reverse complement strand
GATACAGTGACGACGGCTCCCTTGGCTATTTCGCTTGCCCTGCAGGGTGGCCTCGGCATCATCCACAAGAACATGAGCGTCGAAGAACAGGCCGAAGAAGTCCGCAAGGTCAAGCGGTGGCAGTCCGGTATCGTTACGAACCCTGTGACGCTCGATGCCGACCAGCCGGTCTCTGCTGCTTTTGAACTCCGTGCCCGTAACAAGGTGAGCGGTTTCCCGATTCTTTCCAAGGGCAAGCTCGTCGGCATGCTTACGAGCCGCGACCTGCGCACGGTGAGCGACATGAACGTGAAGATCAGCACCGTGATGACGAAGAACCCGGTGACGGCTAGCCCGAAGGTGAGCCTCGCGAAGGCGAAGGAAATCCTCGCCGAGAAGCGTATCGAGAAGCTCCCGCTGGTGGATGCCTCCGGTGCATTGAAGGGCCTCATCACGATGACGGACATCTTGAAGCGCGAAAACAACCCGAACGCTAGCCTCGACAAGAACGGCCAGTTGCTTGTGGGTGCCGCAGTCAGTACTTCTGCCAACACTCTTGAACGCGTCGCCGCCCTCGTGGACGCCGGCGTGGACCTGCTCATTATCGATACGGCTCACGGCCACCACATCGGTGTGCGCAACATGGTGAAGACCGTCCGCAAGAAATACCCGAAGCTCACGATTTGCGCCGGCAACGTCTGCACTCCCGAAGCGGTTGCGGAACTTGCCAAGTGCGGCGCGAACATCGTGAAGGTCGGTATCGGTCCGGGTTCCATCTGCACCACGCGTATCGTGGCCGGTGTGGGTTACCCGCAGTTCTCCGCAGTCGTGGAATGCGGCAAGATGGCACGCAAGGTCGGCGTGAAGATCATTGCTGACGGTGGTCTCAAGTTCTCGGGCGACATCGTGAAGGCTCTCGCTGCCGGCGGTCACGCCGTGATGGTGGGCTCGCTGTTTGCCGGTACCGAAGAAGCTCCGGGCGAAGTCATTCTTGCCGATGGCCGTAGCTACAAGAGTTACCGCGGCATGGGTTCTCTCGGTGCGATGAAGGCCGGTTCTGCCGACCGTTACTTCCAGGGTGGCGTGCAGGAACCGCGCAAGTTCGTTCCGGAAGGCATCGAAGGCCGCGTGCCCTACAAGGGCCCGCTCCGCGACACCGTTTACCAGCTGATTGGCGGTATCCATTCCGCGATGGGCTACGCAGGTGCTGCAAACCTCGACGAACTCTACAAGAAGGCGACGTTCGTGCGCATTACGGGCGCAGGCCTCCGCGAATCTCACCCGCATGATGTGACGATCACGAAGGAAGCCCCGAACTACCGTACGGGCGACTAAATTGTCTTGTGTCATCCTGAACGGAGGCGTAAGCCGAAGTGAATGGATCTCCTTTAAAAATTGCCTCCGGAAAAATCCGGGGGCATTATTTTTATAGACAAACTATAGCGGTATTGTTATATTCTAGACAAACAAAAAAGGAGATTAACATGAAATTTATCAAGTTCGCTTTCTTGGCCGTGCTTGCCGGAGTGTTCTTTACGGCTTGCGCCGCGCCGCGTTTCTATGTGGATCAGGAATGGAAGGGCCAGTCCCAGCCGGAATCGGTGAAGGTTATCTTTACGAAGCCCGTTGTTGGTAATCCGGACGACCTGAAGGATGACCTGCCGGAATTCGAGAACAACTTTGTGAAGTGGTTTGGCCCACAGGCAAAGACGTACCTTACCGAGGAAGGCCGCAACAAGGTGAAGTTCTCCATGAAGTTGATTCCGGGCGAGGAACTCTCGATGAAAAAGGTCAAGCTCGGTAACGAGGATTTTGACGCCCCTGCATATAACTCGATGGAGGGCGATGCCACGATCCACCTCGTAATTACGGCAATATGGCTCGGTCGTGAAAGTGAAACCTACATGACTGCACAGGGAAACAGGGCATCCATGGCGGGTGACCCGATGGGGACGGGTTATTCGACTTCCAATTACTTCATGTCTAAATGCAGGTATGCTTTTTATGACACCAAGTCGGGCAAGTTGCTTGGCTACGGCCATGCCGAAGGCAAGGCGCAGTACCAGTTTGCCGTTACGAAGGGTGACTGGGAATATGCCCTGCGCGACATGATTGGCAAGGTCCTTGCGAACACCCCGGTGGTGAGCTGGTAGTCGTTACAAACGTTGCGATTTTGAATCTATGCAAAAAGGCCTGTCCGCAAGGGCAGGCTTTTCGTAAATTACATTTCCCAGCAGTCCTCGAATTCTTCCTTGAAAATGCCTTCTTCCTTGGCCTTTTCAATTTTCGCTTCGATGATGTCCTTGTCCTCGTCGCAAATCCTGTGGTTGTCCAATGTTGTTCTGTAGCAAGTTACCGGCTTCTGGCAAGCCCTGGTGGAACTGCTGTCGCCGCAGGCGGTAAGGGCGAGTGCGGTCATGGCGAGTGCGGGAATTAAGAACTTCTTCATAAACATCCTCATTTTTCATTAATCTACATTTTATTGTGACCTAGCGTACACTTTTTGTCAAAAAATTTTAGTTTATTCCATAAAAAAGTGCCGATTCTGCATGCTAAATTGCGTTTTTTCGGGCTTCCTTTGTGCATTTTGCTAAATTGTTCGTGATGAAACAGTATTTTTCGTGTCTGCTCCTGCTAATTTCGCTCTGCTTTTTTGCGGTGTCGTGTTCTGACGACGAAGAAGGGACCGAGTTCCTTTTCGACCGCGAAATCATGGAAATGAGCGTCCTTTATGGCTGTGCCGACGAGAATGATACTTCTGCATGCTTCCGTATCCGCTTCCATTTGCCCTACGAGAGGGAGGATTTTGCTTACATCCATGTTTGGCTCGATACGACCGTCATAGACGACACGTCGAAGGCGGTTTCCTCGAAGCAGATTGACAAGGCGACCAAGTCCATCGAGTACTCTTCGGGTTATGAAAAGGATTACGATACGCTAGACCTTACCGAACTGGTAAAGGAATACATCGAGCAGGGCTATGACAGCGTTCAGGTGGCTCTGTTCTGCGAGTACACGAGTGGCGATCCGGGGTCCGTGCAGCGTGTGTTCCTGCATTTTGGCGACGACATTCCGCCTTCCCGCGTGAACATGTTCGATTCCGTTTGGACTACGGGTGCGCTTTTCGAATGGTACCGCCCCACCGACCAGACCAACTTCTACAGGCCGTCTGATCTTTCGGGCATGATTGTTGGCTACAACGTGGTAATCTATTCTGCCGACAAGGACGAGGACCTGCGTGACCTGAAGATTTCTTTGACGACTGCCGATGGGGTAGACTCAACGGGCACGTCCACTTACAAGAGGCATGCGCGTGTACGTGCCAACAAGGATTCTGTATGGATCGATACTGTCTCGCATGGCGACAACGTGAAGAACTACCTGCGCATCGCAGTTATCGATGGCAAGGGCTTTGATACCGAGGTTGACTCGCTCAACCGCTACCGCATGGTTATCGAGGGGCTCAAGTCGCAGACGAAGTATACCATAGGGATTTCTGCGTGGGATTCCGTGGGCAACTCCTCGGGTACGGAGGGGCTATCCACTGTGGAAACGAACCGCCTGTTCATCACCACGGATTCAGTCGCTCCCGTGATGCCTACCAAACTTTACTACATGGAAGATTCTCTATTTCCGGGTATGGCGCGCCTTGATAGCAACAACCGCCTGCGAATTTTCTGGAGCCAGGCCGTTGACCCCTACAAGGTGGACCACCCGATTGAATCCGATACGGTCGTGCTTATCCCCGATACGTGCCTGTTCACGTTGTGCTACGATACGGTCGCGACCTACATCATCGAGCATTATGATGTGAACCTGAAGGAATGGAAGGCTTACGACTACGCAGGTGGCGAGGGCCGCTACACGAAACTCTATGCTATTGAGGACGATACCATGGCGGTGTCCGCGACGGGAACTTTCGTGACCGATACTATCCGCTGGGTGTCTCCGGGCGATACGATTATATTCCGCATTCGCGCGAAGGACAAGTCCGGGTATTACTCGACGGCACTTATTGATACGGTTGCAGTGTCTCCTGGCAAGCTGGCCTCTGAACTGGAATGCCCGGAAGGCTTTGTTCCGGTGGCATCGGGCGATACGTTGCTGTTCTGTATGGAAAAGTTTGAACACCGCGATGATTCGGGCAAGTTTGTCCACAACGTGCTGCACTCCGAGGCTATGGCAATGTGCGAGGGCGTTTCTGCGAGCGGGTTTACGGTTAGCCTCTGCAAGGAACGTGACTGGGAACTGGTCTGCCTTTCGGGTGGAACGCTTTCGTACGGCGTGCTGAACGAAGAAAAGCTGGGCCGTGCGGTAGATGCGAGCGAATACCTCTTCAGCTACTGCAATGTGGGTACCGAGGATTCCCTTTCGGCTGCAGATATTTCCAAGCGTGACCCCCGGTGCGTAAACCCGATGGGCGTGCGCGACATGCCTGGCCAGTACCAGGAATGGGTAATCGGCAAGTCCGAAGATACGGTTGCCGTTGCGAAGGGTTCCAGTTACAAGATTTTCAGCGGGCTTGACCGCGAGTCGCTTGCACTTTGCACCAACCGCTCGTACCCGTTCTTCACGCGCCTGGCCTATACGACCGATTCCGTGTACCTGTACCGCGAAGGCTCGAAGGTCGATACCGTATTTGTCGCCGATACTTCGCGTACGCTGCACAAGGTGTTGACGCAGGCCGATTTCAAGGATAGCCTGCAGTTCTTCGATGTGCAGGATTCCTCGGGCAATACCATCGGAACGGACTACGCGCTCTACTCCGAGTACAAGAAGGGTGGCGACGGTTGGCTCGATACGCTGGGGAACGGTCTCAAGTACGTGCCCACCGAGGTGAAGGTCGTGTTCCTCACTGGAGAAAGGGTCATGTACCGTGCGGCTGCTGCGTTCTACAAGTCGCCGACTATCGGCTTCCGTTGCTGCGCTTATAAAGATGAATAATACAGAACAGTTTCTTTCCGTTGCCCAGTCGCTTGCCAAGCGTGCTGGCGACCTCTGCCTTGAAATCCAGCAGGATCTGGGCGAAATCCATTACAAGTCCAAGAAAGACGTGGTGACCCGTGCCGATCTAGCAAGTGAGAAGTTGATTGTAGAGGGTCTCCGTGAGGCTTTCCCTACGCATTCCATCCGTACCGAGGAGGCGGGAATCATCGAGGGCTCTGACTCGCGCTATCGCTGGATTATCGACCCTGTGGACGGTACCGTGAACTTTAGCCGGGGCATCCCACTTTGGGGAATCTCCATCGCGCTCCATTTTGAGGGCAAGCCTCTTGTTGCGGTGGTGAACCTGCCGAAGCTGGGTGAACTCTATACGGCATCGAAGGGCGGGGGAGCGTTCATGAACGGGAAACCCATCCGCGTGAGCCGCGAGTCCGATTCGATTCATGCCATCGTGAGCAATGGGGACTTCAACGTGGGTGACGCCGCAAGGATCAACGAGCAGAACTCCCGCAATTTTGCCCGCGAGGCGGTTGCCTTCGAGCGAGTCAAGTGTCTGGGGTCTGCGGTCATCGAGGGGTGTTTTACTGCATGCGGGCGCATCGACTGCTTCGTGATGACGATGAGCTACCCGTGGGATATCGCGGCGATATCCCTGCTGGTCGAGGAAGCGGGCGGGAAATCGACCCGCATTGACGGAAAACCTCTCGAATTTGTGGATGCAGAACAGGCTATTTTCAGCAATGGTCTACTTCATGCGACTTTGGTCACAACTTTGGCCGTGTAAACAATCTTTTCGTGTGATTTTTCGCTAAAAAATCTTATATTGTTGCCCGGTGGGTGTGGGTGTATCCTACCGGAGAACACATGAATTGTAAAAACATTATTGTTTCGGCCCTTTCCCTGATGGCCGTTGTTCCCACCGCAAGCTTTGCTGCATTCAGTACCGATGACTATGTCGAAGCCGCCTGGATGACTACGCGCTTCTTTGGCGCCCAGCGCTCGGGCAGCGGCCCCAACTGGATTCTTGACGGCACCAACTATACGAAAAGCTTCACGAAGGACAGCTATGACGGGAAGGATGTTTCCGGTGGCTGGTTCGACTGTGGCGACCACGTGATGTATGGCCAGTCGCAGGGCTACGCCTCCTACATTCTTGCGCTCAGCTATGCGGAATTCACCCAGGGCTTCTACGACCTCTATACGGGCGACTACACCGACTATAAGGAAAGCAGGGACTACACGCGTAAGGGTGGCAAGTCTAACGGTGTGCGTGACCTGCTCGAGGAACTCCGCTACGAGGCTGATTTCTGGACGAAGGCCGCCATTAGTAGTTCTAAGTTTGTGACCGTGAAGGGCGACGGTAATGCCGACCATACCAAGTGGGTAACGGCGGGCAAGATGAGCACGCTCGGTTCGGGTGAGGGCGGTGAGCCGCGCTCGATCACCGGTAATGCGAACGACGCCTTTACGCCTGGCCTTGCTGCCGCTATGCTTGCCGTGATGGCTCGTGTCGATCCCGACGAGTCGAACCAGAAGAAGTACCTCGAGGCGGCAAAGACTGCATATTCCTATTCTAAGTCGCACAAGGGTGTCACGAATTCTAGCGGTTTCTATGAATCTAGCTGGTGGGACGGGCGCTGGCAGGATGGTCCGTTCCTCGCCGCTCTTGAACTGTACCGCACTACGAAGGATTCCTCTTACATGAAGGACGCTGATGAGTGGTACTTTAAGCTTGAGTACAACCTGGGGAGCACCACGCGTCTCAACTATTCGAACGTTATCCCGCTTTCCGTGGTGATGGCCGAGGGCGTGTTCCACTGGGCCCCGCAGGGTGGTCAGATCTATGAGGCCGAAGGGTACCTCAAGAAACTTTATAGCGAGAATATGAAGAATGGCGTTTTCATGGGCGAAACTGGCGGTGGCGGTAAATTCCCGGTTCGCACACCTGCCGGTGGCGCGTTCCTCTATGCTCTCTATTCCAAGTTCTACCAGACGTCGGAATACGACGACATGATCGAAAAGAACGTGGCTTACCTGCTCGGTGATAACAACGACAAGAAGTCTTATGTGGTTGGCTTCACGAAGGGTAATGCGAAGGCCCCGACAAAGCCGCACCATCGTGGCTACTATGGCAACGAGAACCCCGATTGCGATGTCAACTGCGCCGGCAGCGCTCCCGAGAAGAACAAGCTCCTTGGCGGCATGATTGCGGGTGATTTCACCAGCGGTAGCCATAATGGCAGCACCGCCCAGTGGAATGTGAACGAAGTCTGCGTCGATATGAACGCTCCGCTCGTGGGTGCCCTCGGTTACCTCCTGAGCAAGAAGGCCCCGGTAAAGATGGAAGGCGAGGAAGAAGAGAAAGAAGAAAAGAAGGACACTATCGATGTTGTCCCGGTTGTGGCGAAGGTTGCTGGCATCAACCTTGTCCAGAACGGTTCTTCCATAACGCTTTCCGGCATGGGTCCCTCTGCGTTCGATGTGCAGGTGTTCGACCTCTCCGGCAAGATGGTTCAGCAGTTCAAGGGCCTGCAGGGAACTTCGACCCTCATGCTCAACAAGAAGGGCGTGCTTCAGGTCCGCGTGATTTCTGCAAAATCCCGCCATACCTTCATGGTGAAGTCCCTGTAAACCCTTCTGTCATCCTGGAGCCGCGTAGCGTCGATAGGATCAAAAAATGCCCCGCGATTGCGGGGCTTTTGTCATTCTGGAGCGACTATCTTGCTGTCATTCTGGAGCGTGGCTTTAGCCACGCGATAGAATCTACAGCGGGATGTTCCCGTGCTTCCTCCAGAGCCTTGCCTTCTTCTTGTTCTTGAGGTAGTCAAAGGCTACGGCGAGGCGGTCGCGCACGTTCGCTGGCGAAATCACTTCGTCGATGAACCCGTTCTTTGCAGCAATGTAGGGGTTCAGGTACTTGTTCTCGTAATCGGCGATGAGCTTCTGGCGAGTTTCCTGCGGGTTGGCAGATGCGGCGATTTCCTTGCGGTTGAGGATATCGACGGCACCTTCGGCACCCATCACGGCGAGCTGTGCAATCGGCAGGGCGAACACGTAATCGGCACCCAGGTTCTTGCTGTTCATGGCGATGTAGGCACCACCGTATGCCTTGCGGAGGATAAGCGTCACCTTCGGCACGGTCGCTTCGGCGTAGGCGTACAGGAGCTTTGCGCCGTGGCGGATAATGCCGTTGTGTTCCTGCTTGGTACCCGGCATGTAGCCCGGAACGTCTTCCAGCGTAAGGATAGGAATGTTGAAGCAGTCGCAGAAGCGCACGAAGCGGCTTGCCTTGTCGCTAGCATCCACGTCGAGCGAGCCAGCGATAAAGTTCGGCTGGTTCGCGACGATGCCCACGACGTTTCCGTCCATGCGGGCAAAGCCGATGACCACGTTGCGGGCAAAGTCCTTCTGGATTTCAAGGAAGCTGTCCTTGTCGGCGAACGTCTCGATAACGTTACGCACGTCGTAGCCCTTCTTGAAGTTGTCCGGGACGATTTCCTCGATTTCCTTCGACTTGTCTACAGCCTTGAACTTTTCTGCGACAGGCGGCTTTTCGAGGTTGGATTGCGGCAGGTAGCTGAGCAGGTTGCGCACTGCTTCGAGGGTTTCCTTGTCGTCCTTGCACACGAAGTGCGAAACGCCGGATTTGGTGGAATGCACACCTGCACCGCCGAGACCTTCGGGGGAGACCGTTTCTGCAGTCACTGCCTTCACGACGCCCGGGCCCGTGATGAACATCTGGCTCGTCTTTTCCGTCATGAAGATGAAGTCGGTAATGGCGGGGGAGTAGCATGCACCGCCCGCGCAGGGGCCGAGAATCACGGAAATCTGCGGGATGATACCCGATGCGAGCGTGTTGCGGGTAAAGATGCCGCTGTAGCCGTCGAGGGAGCACACGCCTTCTTCAATACGGGCACCACCGCCGTCGTTGATGCACACGAATGGTGCCATGGATTCAAGAGCGAGGTCCATCGCCTGGCAGATCTTCTTTGCGTGTGCAGAACCGAGGGAGCCGCCGCTAACGGTAAAGTCCTGGGAGGCCACATAGACAGTCTTGCCGTTGACCTTGCCGTAGCCGGTCACGACACCGTCGCCAAAAATGCGCTTGGATTCGGGCAGGTCGAGGCTCGTGGAAACGCGGAGTGCGCCGATCTCACGGAACGTGCCCTTGTCAAAAAGAATTTCGAGGCGTTCGCGGGCGGTAAGCTTGCCCTGCGAGTGCTGCTTTTCTACACGTGCGGCACCGCCACCAGCAATGGATTTTTCCTTGTATTCGTTCAGTTTTTCGAGATAAGACTTATCCCACATGGTTTCATGTCCTTTTTTGATTATTACGGGCGAAAATGTAGAAAAAATTTTGCATTGTTCAAACTTACATCAATGTTTCATAAAAATAAGTCTTGGATAATGGAAGATAAGTCCTGTATAATTGGATTTTTTACTTACCATTAATCTACGCTATATGCATTTTATCCGAAAATTTCTTGATTTTTCGCGGTAAAAACGATTTTTTTCTATCTTTGGGCAGAATTATATAAACAAGTGAGGAAACAAATGGCAAACGAAGAAATGAAAAGCAAGCTCAAGGCCTTCTTTATGTCCGATCTCGGCGTAGATGGCGATGTTCTCCAGTTCGACACCCCGCTCTTTGGCGAAGAAATCGGCCTCGATTCTGTCGATTCCCTCGAAATCATCTCTTTCGTGGATTCTACCTTCGGTGTGTCCATGACCGGTGTCGCGAAGGAAAACTTCGAAAGCATCGATACCATCGCTGCCTACATCGAAAGCCACAAGGCTTAATGCGCCTTGTTTTCCCTGCAGTCATTCTGGAGGGGCGAAGCCCCGATAGAATTCCGGGGAATTCCTTGTCATTGCGAGGCCTGTCGAAAGGGGGCCGAAGCAATCACTAACCTGTTTTTTTGGAATAGATATGACACCTGACGAACGCCGCTGTGTAGTTACTGGACTGGGCGTGATTTGCGCCGTCGGTAACAATGTTGAAGAAACCTGGAAGAGTGCCCTGGAATCAGTTTCGGGCATCCACAAGACGACTTCCCTGGATACAAAGAACTGCTATGCGGACTTGGCTGCCGAAGTCAAGTGCGATACGCTGGATCAGATTGACGCCCCCGAAGAGAAGGACCGCGTCTCCAAGCTCTGCATCAAGGCCGCGAACGAGGCCCTCGCCGATGCGGGGCTTTCTAGTTTTGGTGACGACCAGCGCGTGAGCGTGGTGATTGGCAGTTGCGTAGGTGGCGTGCTTTCCATTGAACAGTATCACCAGCATGGTCGCGATGCTGCAGAAATCGCGAAGATGCCGATTGCATCCATCGCAAGCCAGGTGGCAGAAACCTGTGGCGCGGGTGGCATCGTGACGAACGTGGCGAATGCGTGTGCCGCGGGTACAATCTCCATCGCGGTTGCCTGCGACCTCATTCGTGCGGGCAAGGCCGACGTGGTGATTGCGGGCGGTGCTGATTCCTTTGCTTCCGTACCGTACTCCGGATTCCTTTCGCTCCATGCGCTCGACGAGAACGGCTGCTCCCCGTTTAACCGCTGTAACGGCATTACGCTCGGCGAGGGTGCGGGTATCGTCATCGTGGAATCTTACGAGCATGCCCAGAAGCGCTCCGCAAAGCAGTACTGCGAGGTGCTCGGTTCCGGCGTCACGAGCGATGCGAACCACATTACCGCCCCGCGCGAAGACGGCGTTTGCCTCATGGAGGCCATCAACCGCGCTGTCAAGAACTCCGGCATCGACAAGTCCGATATCGGTTACGTGAACGCTCACGGTACCGGCACGGGCAAGAACGACAATGCCGAAATTACGGCTTTCAAGAATTTCTTCGGCGAAGACAATGCGAACGTGAGCGTGAGCTCCACGAAGGTGATGACAGGCCACTGCCTGGGTGCCGCGGGTGCCATCGAGGCGGTTTTCAGCATCAAGGCTCTCACGACCGATACGGTGCTTCCGACGTTCCCGTACACCGAGGAACAGTCCGCTGCCCTCAAGGAGAAGGTGGGTGCCCTCGACTTCGTGCAGAACAAGGCGCGCCACAAGGATCTCAAGTGCGTCCTTTCCAACAACGTGGCTTTCGGCGGTACGAACGCGGCCATCGTGTTCTCGAAGGTGCCGGGCGAGGTTTCCGCTCAGACGGAAAAGGGCAAGAAGATTGCCGTGACGGGTCTTGGAATTGTTTCCCCGCTCGGCAACAGCAAGGCTGCCTATATCGAGGCCGTGAAGGCGGGTAAGAAGCCCGAAAGCGCTTCGGTGCATTCGACCATCGCGCTCGAGGACTACAAGGAACTCGGCATCAAGATGGCCTTTTACCGCAAGCTCGACAACTTGGGCCAGCTCCAGACGGTCTCGGGCATGCGCGCCCTGCAGGATTCCGCATTCCAGGTGACCGACGATAACGCGAAGGATATCGGCATTATCGTGGGTACCAGCGAGGGCGGTCTCGGTGCCACCTACGACTTTGAAGAACTCATTGCCGAGGCGGGCAATGCGGGCGGTTCTGCGTTCAAGTTCCCGCACACGGTCTACAACGCCGCCGGCGGTTACCTCTCGATTTGCTCCGGCATCAAGGGTTACGGCGTCACGATTACCACAGGCCCGCTCTCCGGTCTTGACAGCATCGGTTATTCCATGAACGTCATTCACGACGGTCAGGAAAAGGCTATGATGGCCACCGGCACTGACGAGAACCTGCCGATTATTACCGAATTTGCCCAGAAGCTCGGGGTGGCCGCAAGCGATGTGGTCGCTCCCTTTGCCGAAAACGAGGGCTGTGTGGTGGGCGACGGTTCCGTGTCTATCATGCTCGAAGAAGAGGAATATGCCAAGGCACGTGGCGCGAAGGTCTACTGCTACGCGCTCGGTTTTGGTCACGGCCGCAAGAACGTGAAGTTCGGCAAGCTTGCTGGTTCTGACGAGGCGCTCGACATGGCGATCAACGATGCTCTTGTTGATGCGGGCCTCAAGGCTTCCGATATTGACGCTGTCTGCGGTTTCGCGAATGGCTGCAAGCGAATTGACGACATCGAGAAGGGAGCCCTCAAGCGCGTGTTTGGAGAAAAACTTGCCTCGATGCCGCTCTTTGAAGTCAAGGAACGTGTCGGCGAAGGCCGTGCGGGGTCTGCTGCTCTCGCTGCAGCCGAGGCTGCTCTGCTTTTGAGCGGTGAACTCGCTGGCGACAATGCCTACTTTGTTGCCGCGGACGGTTCCGTGACAAGCAAGCAGACTGATTCTGCAAATTTCAAGAAGATTCTCGTCATCTCGTTCGCGGCGGGCGGCTCCTACAGCGCCGTCGTGCTCGGGAAAAATGCTTAAAGAATAGGGAGGCTAGAAAATGAAAGTTGCTCTCGTTACAGGTGCTTCGAAGGGAATCGGCAAGGCTTGTGCCTTGCGCCTTGCCCGTGACGGCTACACGGTCGTGGTGAACTACTCCAGTTCCGACGAGGCCGCGCAGCAGACGCTCGACCAGATCAAGGCCGAGGGCGGTGACGGCATGATTTACAAGGCGAACGTGGCCGACCTCTCGCAGGTGAAGGTCATGGTGCGCGAGGTGTTCAAGGCATACGGCCGCATCGACGTGCTCGTGAACAATGCGGGCATCGTACGCGACGAATACCTGATGATGATGAACCCCGAAACGCTCGACAAGTGCTTCGACCTGAACGTGAAGGGCTACTTCTACTGCGCCCAGCAGGTTGCGGTGAAGATGTACAAGCAGAAGTCCGGTGTGATTATCAACATGAGTTCCGTTTCCTCGAAGTTCGCGCTCGCCGGCCAGGCGGTCTATAGCGCCACGAAGGGTGCGGTGAACTCCCTCACGCAGACCCTCGCCAAGGAACTCGGCGGTTTCGGTATCCGCGTGAACGCCGTCGCTCCGGGCTTTATCGCGACCGAGATGATTGAGGCAATCCCCGAGGAGACCCGCAAGGGCTATGTGGAAAAGATTCCTCTCAAGCGCTTCGGTACTGCAGATGAAGTGGCGAACATTGTTTCTGCGCTTGCATCTGACCAGTTCGCCTACGTGACGGGCCAGGTGTTCGTGCTCGATGGAGGCCTCTCCCTATGATGAACATTTTTGAAATCAGCGAAAAGATTGCGCAGCGTCCTCCGTTCCAGATGATCGAGAAGGTCACGGAACTCGTGCCGAACGAATCGGCAACGGGCATCAAGAACGTGAGCGTGAACGAGCCCTACTTTATGGGTCACTTTCCGCAGACGCCCATCATGCCGGGCGTGCTTATCGTGGAAAGCTGCGCACAGCTCTGCTCCCTCGTTATCGAGAAGCCTGCAGAAGACCTCGAGAAGAACCTCTACGTGCTTTTGAAGATTGATGGTTTCAAGTTCGTGAAGCCTGTGATTCCCGGCGACCAGCTCGAAATTACCGTCAACAAGACGAAGGGCGGTGGCGTTCTCGTCGGTTTTGACTGTATCGTGAAGGTGAACGGCAACGTGCACGCGAAGGGTGCGCTGACGTTTACGAGCATTCCCAAGGAATCTTTGGGGAAATAATTTCCCGCTGTCATCCTGAGCGCAGGGCGAAGCCCGTAGTCGAAGGATCTGTAAATAAAGTGAAAGTAAAGAAGAAAAATTTTCTGTTTGAATTTTTTATGCAGTTCGTCATGGTGGTCGTGATATACACCGTGCGCGTTTACCTGCTGGTGGCATACCGCCCGAAGATTGAGTATGTGGGGGAAACCGTCAAGTCTCCGCGGCTCAAGACGCCTTCGGTTATTATCGCGAACCATACCAGCATGCTCGACCCCCTCATGATGCTTGCTGTTTTTTTCCACAAGAAGAGCATCGTGGTGGCGAAGGACCAGGTGGAAGACCCGCATTTTAGTTGGGCGCTTACCCGCGTCAAGTGTGTGATTCCCTGCGACCGCTTTAACCTGGATACCGAATGGGCGCTGCTTGCCAAGCGCGAACTCGAAAAGGGGAACAACGTCATTATTTTCCCCGAAGGCAAGTGCCGCTACGACGGCTTGCTGAACGAATTCAAGACGGGCTTTGCATTCCTGGCCCGCAGTACGGGCGCTCCCGTGCTTTCCGTGGGCCTTGAAGGCGTGTACAAGATAGGGCACCGCACTCGCATAGTCGTGGGTGAGCCCGAGAAAATCGAGCGCGTGAAGGGCATACCTTCTTCGAAGCATCTGGCAGAACGCAGCGAGTACTTCAGGCAAAAAGTCTGGACGCTCAAGCAGCGTGCGCTCGGCGTTGCCGAACCGCCGGCTTTGCCGGTGGCGGCAGAAACCCCTGAGGAGGTCCAGGCGTGAAGACGGGGTTGGTGCTAGAAGGAGGCTCGCGCCAGACCATGTTCAGCGCTGGAGTGCTGGATACCTGGCTAGAAGAGGGCATTGATTTCAACTACGTCGCCGGTGTTTCTGCCGGTGCGCACGCGGCGGTGAACTTCATTACCCGCCAGCAGGAGAGGCTCAAGTTCATTGTGCTCCCGACCCGCCTGCAAGAGGGCAAAAAGTGGGCGAGCAAGTTTATCGGCGTGCAGAAGGAATACCACGCGTTGAACTATCTCGCGGCCGATGGCAAGATGCCGCTTGATTTCGAGGCTTACAAGAATTCCAATATCGAGTGCGAGTTCGGGCTCACCTGCTGTGAGACGGGCCGAGCCGAATTCATGTCCGAGAAAAACGACAAGAAGCGCCTTCTTGACATCATTAGTGCGAGTTGCGCCCTGCCGATGATTTTTCCGATGGCTCCGCTCGATGGCAAGCACTATGCGGACGGCTGCATTACGGTGCCCGTGCCGTTTGAACGTGCGTTCGAGAAGGGCTGCGATAAGGTGGTGGCCGTATCGACGCACTACCCGGGCGAGGCCGTGACGGACTTCCGCAAGTACCGCGCAATCCTCAATCCGATGTACAAGCGCAAGTATCCGGACCTGTTCCGTGCGCTCATGGTGCGACTCAAGCGCTACGACAAGATGTTTGTGCAGATGGAACAGCACGAGAAGGAGGGGCGCCTGTTCCTGATGCGCCCGCTTATCGAGTTGTGCGACCAGTTCGATACCGACATGGACAAGATGAACGAATCCTACGAGCACGGAGTCGAGATGGCGAAGCGCCGCATGGACGACCTGAAGGCCTTCCTCGAACTCTAGAGTCTGCCCAAGATTATTCAGTATTTGTAAAATCTTTCTTACAAACAACAAAACGAGTTGCTGACTTACAAAAATGTAAGTTTTGCTTTTTCTGCCTATCAAAATTTAACGAAAAAAGGCGATTTACAAAACTTGCAAAATACTAACTTACAAAATTGTAAGTTTTTGTAGATTTCTGCCCGTTTTTCACTTTTTTTCAAACGCCTTTGCTATCTTTATTCCCGTTAAAAACATTAACAATCAAAACTCTCAACGGAGATATAATAAAATGGCAATCAAGAATGCTTACCTTCAGAAAGTCTATGACAAGGTCGTCGCCCGTGATCCGGACCAGGCCCTCTTCCACCAGGCTGTCCGTGAATTCCTCGAATCCCTCGACCCCGTCCTCGAACAGGACAAGTCCTGGGAAACCAACGGCGTTATCGACCGTCTCGTCGAACCCGAACGCGTGATCACTTTCCGTGTTCCTTGGCTCGATGACAAGGGTAACGTTCAGGTCAACCGCGGCTACCGCGTGCAG
>JAGAAW010000145.1 GCA_017615055.1 Fibrobacter sp. | reverse complement strand
CTGCGCAGCGTGCGGATGTTCGGCGCCGGCATAGATTTTGAGTTTCTTAACCATCTTGTGGCCAAGAGCGCTGTGAGGGAGCATACCCCAGATAGCAGCGGTCAGCGGGGCGGTCGGGTCCTTCGCCATGAGGTCGGCGAAGTTGATCCAGCGTTCGCCGGCGATGTGACCGGTGTGGTGGAAGTATTCCTTCTTCAGGTTCTTGGTGCCGGTAACGGCGACCTTGCCGGCGTTGATGACAACAACGAAGTCACCAGTGTCGACGTTCGGGGAGTAGATGGCCTTGTGCTTGCCCATGAGGAGACGAGCAACTTCGCTTGCAACGCGTCCCAGGGGTTTTTCCGCTGCGTCCACAAGCTTCCACTTGCGGGTAACGGACTTCGGGTTTACCGTAATGGTCTTCATGTAAATCCTCTAAGTTAATTGGATTCCGGGGCAGGGGCGCCCCAAGAAAAGCAGAACAAATATAGATGGTTTCGGCAAGGCCGACAAGGGTAAAAAATCATATTTTTCTAGAAAAGCCCGAAAAATACGGGTTTTAGACCATATTAATTATATGAATTAACATAATTGTATGAATATTTTGAAGAAAAATTCCTCAATGGATCCTATCGCCTTCGGCTCCAGGATGACAGCGGGTCACTTCTTGGGGCGTTTCTTGCGGATGAACGCGAGGGCCTTGCTGCGGCGGCGGGCCGTCTCCTGCAGGTTCACGGACTCGTCGTACTCGTCCACGATCTCGCGGCCGAGGATTTCTTCCAGCACGTCCTCGAGGCTCACGATACCCGCGATGGCACCGAACTCGTCCACCACACCGACCATGTGCCCGCGCTGCTTGAGGAAGCGGAGCAACAGCTTATCGAGCATGACGCTGTCGGGGATAAGCTGCAGGGGGCGCATCATCTGCCGGAGCGTAACATCGCGCTCGCCTTCGGCCAGCTTGTTGTAGGCATCGCGCCGGAGCACAATTCCAATCCAGGTATCCTTGTTTTCGCCATACAGGGGGATGCGCGAGAACGGCCAGTTTCCGAGTTCGTCGATGGTCTCGCCGATGGTCTTGTCGGCCGGGAGGCTGAACACCACCTGGCGGGGAGTCATCACCTTGCGCGCCGCAACCGACTTGAGCGCGAGAATGTTCTTGATGACGGAAGCCTGCTGGCGGTCGATAACCTCCTCGCGGAGGCCGAGACTCACGAGGCTGTTGATGTCCTCAATGCTCACGTCCTTCTTCTCTTCGTCCTCGCGCGTCCAGTGCTTGGTGAGCGTGAGGCAGAGCCATATAAGCCCGGTCCAGCCGAGAATCTTGGTGATGTAGTAGAACGGCACCGACACGAGCGGGGCGAACGTCTTTGCCTGCTTTACGCCAAGCGTCTTGGGAGTAATTTCACCGAAAAGGAGGATAAGGATGGTAAGGACAATCGGGAGCGCCATCGCGCCGGTAGAGGAGAGCCGCTTCACCGCGAGCGCCGTCGCGAGCGATGCGCCCACCGTGTTCGCGACCGTGTTCACGATAAGCACAGATGCAATATAGCGGTCGATGTTGTCCTTCACGTGCGTGAGGTACTTGGCCGTAAACTTCTTGTTCTTCTGCAAGAACTCCACCGTCGCGGGCGGCACGCTGTAGAACGACGCCTCCGTCACGGAGCAGAACGCCGAGAAGAAAAGGCACGCAAGGACAGTAACGACAATGGCTATCATTCGGCACCTTCCCAGAGCAGCGGGTCGATAGCCCAGAACTGCACGCGTTCGGCACCGAGCACAAAGTCAATAAGCGCACTCGCCGAGGGATCCCTGATAATGTTCGAGCCGCCGGTAAGTATCGGGATCAGCTCGATATCGTTTTTCTCGCCAATCTTTGCGCGCTTGCGGGCTTCCTTCAATGCGGCATCCAGGCCGCCCAGGCCCTGCACCAGCCCGTACTCGTAAGCCTTCTCGCCCAGGAACACGCGGCCACCGCCATACGAGGAATCCACCTTCGCACGGGCAATGCCCGTAGCGCCCGAGACCACCTTCACAAAGCGGTCGTAGAACTCGTCCATGTACTGTTGGAGCGCCGCCTTCTCCGCGTCGGTCCAGGGGCGCGTGAAGGTTTCCGCATCGGCGTGCTCGTGCGTCTTGACCGTCTCCGCCTTCAGGCCCACCTTGCTCATGAGCCCGGAGGCATCAATCTTGCCGCCATAGATGCCGATGCTCCCGACTATGGAATACGGCTCGGCGAATATCGCGTCGGCGGCACAGGCAATGTAATATGCACCCGAGGCGCCCATATCGCCGATGCTAGCAACTACGGGGATATCGCGCTTCTTGAGCTCCATGATGGCACCCCAGATCTTGTCCGATGCAATCGCGCTGCCACCCGGAGAGGAGATGCGTATTACGAGTGCCTCGGCACTGCCCGGCAGGTGTCGCAGAGCCTCGGCAACCTGAACCTCCATGCCCGCGTCGATAGTCCCGTCAATATTCAGGAGCGCAATGCGCGAACGCTGGCGCCACGTTTCGTCAAAGATCTTGCGCGATGTCGGCTCCCAGTCGCTGTAGCGCGCCTGCGGGGCGTCCACATCGAAGAACTCCTTGAGCGCGTAAGCCGGCACCTGGTCGATATAGAGCAGCGTATCCACAAGCCCCGCCCGCACAGCCGCGGACGCAGAAACCACCGGGGTCGATGCCAGCGAGTCGAGGGTACGCTTGACCCCGAGGGACTGGCGCGTGTTCCGCACCGCAATCATCGAGGAGACAGTCTGCCAGAGGTCGGTGTAGAGTTCCTTGCGGTTCTCGCGCGCCTCGGTAGACATCGAGTCTGCCACGTAGGGTTCCACCGCCGACTTGTAGGCACCATGCTTGAGGAATTCCACCTTCACGCCAATCTTATCAAGCAGGCCCTTGTAGAAGAGCGTGTTGCCGCCGAGGCCGCGCCAGGTAAGGTGCGCGGAGGGTTCTGCCACAACGCGGTCAACGGAAGCCGCAGCCAGCAGTACAGACAAACGAATGTCATCCACGTAGGCGACCACCTTCGCGCCACGTGCCCGCAGGGCCATCACCATGCGGTTTATTTCACCCGATACGCCAAGGTTCCCGCGGTAGCCGGAAAAATCAAGAATCACGAGGCCCGCAGACGGGTCGCGCATCAGGTGCTCGAACAGGTTCCGCACCTTCGAAAGGCCAATATCGCGGGCCCCGAAGAAGGGCATACTCTCGCTCTTTTCCACCACGTCGGTATTGAGGGGTACACGCACAACCTGCGCAAAGCGGGACGCCCGCGGGTTACGCGACGAATGGTAGCCGAGGGCGCCGCCCTTCGGCAAAAAGTCGTCGAACACGGTCAGGGCAAAATCGTAGTTACCGCCAAGCGAGGTCGATACCGTGAGGCGCCATTCGTCGTCGCCGTAAAGGGGCATCTGGAGTGCGAATCTAAACCCGTAGAGGCCAAGTTCCAGGAGAAGCCTGTGGTTCTCGAAATCCTCCCAGTCGTAGCTTACCGCAAGGTTGTGGCCCACCCGGAGGGTTGCACCAAAGCTGTGGATACGGTCCTGCGACTGCGGGCCCAGATAGAGCAGGTTCTCGCAGGTGTAGCCCAGCGAGAAGAAGTTCACCGGCCTGAGCAAAAAGCCCTGCGTCATAGTCCATTCCGTACCCTCAAAATCTGCACTGCGCAATGCCGTCACGCGCGAACCCCAGAAAAACATGCGGTCGAACATCGGGAACGAATACGTGGCACTCCAGCGGGACTCATCGAAGCCCTCGCCGTCGGTACGGTAGTCAAAACCGACGCCGAGCCGTTCCGTGTTCGCCCCCGCACGCAGGGCGGACACGTTGTCATCGAACTGGTAGCCAAGCAGCACGCCCTTGGAATCGAACGCCGAAAGGGAGGCCGGGTTACCGAAAATCCCGTGGCCGCCATCCTGCGACACGAAGCCCGATTCGCCCGGAATGTAGGCAAAAGAGGCGCATACGGCCATAAACACTATAGCAAGTAACTTGTTCATTGCAAATATTTTAGCAATTTTTTCTAATTTATGTTAGTCTATTTAGATTATTGAGGATTTATCTAATGGCATCGTCTGCTAAAAAAGAAGAAACCGATCTTTTTGACCTTCTGAAGGACCTGGCCAAGAACTGGCACATCATGCTGCCCTGCCTGTTTATTTCGGGCGTGATAGGCGTGTTTATCGCCATGTGGATCCGCCCCATTTACCAGGTAGACGCGTTGCTGCAAATCGAGAACAAGGGCAACAAGGGCCCTGCCGCAGCAATGATGGGCGGTCTCGGTAGCCTGTTCGCCAACTCGAGCCCGGCCGAAACGGAAATCGAGCTCATCAAGAGCCGCCAGGTCATCGGTGATGCCGTCGACAAGATGCGCCTGCAGTACTACGCCGAACCCATGAGCAAGTTCGACCGCCTGTTCCACAAGGAAGGCCGAATGGAACTGAACCAGCTGGAAATCCCCTGGGACAAGGTTCCGGAAGAGGACCGCGAAAAGCCCTGGTACGCGCTGATTACGGATAGCCTCACTTTCAAGATCAAGGACCACAACAACAATCTCGTCGCCGAGAACTGCCACGCGAAAGAGACCTACAAGATTCCGTACGCAGGCGACACCGTCACCTTCAGCGTACTCCGGATGAACGTCAAGAAGGGGCAGAAGTTCGCCCTGACAAAGGCAACCCGACTCGATGCCATTGATACCTTCAGGAGCGCATTCGACATCAAGGAAAAAGGGAAAAAGACGGGTATCCTGCAGTTCAGCTACCAGGATATCTACGCAGACCGTGCCACGGAAATCCTGAACGAGATTGCTAACGCCTACCTCCGCCAGAACGTGGAACGGAGCAACGCCGAAGCGCAGAAGACATTGGAATTCCTCGAGAAGCAGCTCCCGGAAATCAAGGCGCAGATGGATAGCGCCATGCTGCGGTTCAACAACTACCGCAACCGCGTCGGTTCCGTCGACATCAACGCCGAAACAAGAATCGTGCTGGAACGCCGCAACAAGCTGCAGCAGGATCTCCTCATGCTCCAGCAGAAAAAGCAGGACGCGGTCCGCCTGTTCCAGCCGGAACACCCCACGATAAAGACCTACGAAGAGCAGGAAAACGCACTGAAGCGCGAGCTCGCCCACAACTCCAGCGAGTCCAAGAAGCTCCCCGCCACGCAGCAAGAGGTGCTGAAGCTCAGCAACGAAGTGGAACTGACCAAGGTCATGTACACCTCCATGCTCAACAACATCCAGCAGCTTAAACTCGTTTCGGCAGGCGAGGTCGGTTCGGTACGCATTATCGACTTTGCAGAAGAAGTGTCCAAGCCGGCAAAGCCCAAGAAGAGGGTTATCCTGATGGCGGCACTGTTCCTCGGGTTCCTCCTGGGCGCAGTCCTAGTGACCATCAAGAGCAAGTTCAGTAACGGCGTGCGCGACGCACACTTCATTGAACGCGAAACCGGCTTCAGCGTATTCGCCAAGGTCCCGAAGGGCAACCCCAAGGGCACCAAGGGTACGCGTCCGCTCGCCGTGGTCGAACCGGACGATGTCGCTGTCGAGGCGCTACGCGCCCTGCGCAGTTCCCTCGAGTTCTGCATGGACGAAGGCATGAGCCCCATTATCGGCGTAAGCGGCCTGATACCCGGCGTGGGCAAGAGCTTTATATCGGTCAACCTGGCGGCACTCTTCGCCGGGCTCGGCAAGAAGGTGCTCCTTATCGACGCCGACCTCCGCAAGGGGCGCCTGCACAAGGAATTCGGAATCAAGCGTACCGGCGGGCTTTCGCAGGTGCTGCTCCGCGAGACCAAGCTAGAGGAATCCATCCACCAGACGGAAGTCGAGAACCTCTACCTCATGGCATGCGGCAACGTACCGAGCAACCCCTCCGAACTGCTCGGCTCCAAGCACTATACCGACATGATCGAGGAACTGGACAAGCAGTTCGACCTTATCATCATCGATACTCCGCCCATAATGCTCGTTACCGACGCAGCGCTCGCCTGCCGCGTGGCCTCGCAGGTCGTCATGGTCATCGAATACAACAAGCACAGCATCGATGCTATCCAGGACGGCATGGCGCAGCTGCTCAAGGGTAATTCCTCGGCACACGCAAGCTTCGTCATCAACAAGTACGAGCACGGCCATTCCGACGGTTACGGGTACAAGTACGGGAAGTACTAGTCGTAAATCTTTTTACTTCTATGCCGACCAAGCATACCATAATCTCGTCACTCTTCTGGAAGTTCTTCGAAAGGTGCGGAACGCAGCTGATACAGTTCCTCCTTTCGATTGTGCTTGCGAGAATTCTGGCTCCCAATGATTTCGGCCTTGTCGCATTAATTACCATCTTCATCAATATCGCCACCGTTTTCGTACAGAGTGGCCTGAATACGGCACTCATACAAAAGAAGGATGCCGACGAGCTTGACTTTTCCACCGTATTCATCGCGAGTTTCGGTGTCGCCATCCTGATCTACATCCTGCTCTTCTTTTCGGCACCATTCATCGCGAGCTTCTACAAGCAGGAATCGCTTGCCCCTATCGTAAGGGTCCTCTCCCTGACGCTATTCTTTGGCGTATTCAATTCCATCCAAAATGCATACATCGCCCGTCACATGATGTTCAAGAAGCTGTTCTTCCGGAGCATCGGTGCAATCATCGCCTCGGGAGCTATCGGCATCGGGCTCGCCCTCGCCGGGCTTGGTGCCTGGGCGCTCGTATACCAGCAGCTGAGCAACATCTTTATCGCCGTCGTCATCATGTGGTTTACCGTTCCCTGGCGGCCATCCCTTAAATTTTCCATAACCCGCATCAAGGGGCTTTTCGCCTTCGGGTGGAAGCTGCTGTGCTCTTCGCTCCTGGATGTCCTGCTAAGCAACCTTCGCGGGCTTATCATCGGAAAGTTCTTTACCCCCTCGGACCTCGCGTACTACAACAGGGGCGACACCCTCCCCTACCTTGCAATCAGCAACATCAACACGTCTATCTCGGCGGTCATGCTGCCGGCACTCTCATCGCACCAAGATGACAGGCAGCAACTCAAGAGGCTCATGCGCAGGTCCATCATCACGAGCTCGTTTATCGTCATCCCGATGATGGTAGGCCTTGCCGTCATGGCAGAACCCGTCGTAAAAGTCATACTCGGAGACCCCTGGCTGCCCTGCGTCCCCTTTGTGCAGGTATGCTGCATCATGTACGCATTCTACCCCATACACACATCGAACCTGTCCGCAATCAACGCCATGGGCCGCAGCGACATTTTCCTCAAGCTGGAAATCATCAAGAAGGTCATAGGCCTCGCCCTGCTCATCGGCAGCTACTTCTACTTCAGGACCCCGATAGGCCTCGCCTACGGCGCCCTGCTGGCATCGCTCATCAACACCTTCGTCAACGTCCACCCCAACAAGAAATTGATGGGATATGGTTACATTGAGCAGATCAAGGACATCATGCCAGCCATCCTGCTATCCTGCCTGATGGGGGCTGCCGTATACGCGCTCGGGCTCATCCAGATAAACATCTACCTGAAAATCGTTTTACAAATCATTGCCGGCACCTTGATTTACTTCGGAATAGCAAAAATGCTACATTTGGAGAGACTAGAATACCTAATCCAAACCGTTAAGGAATTCAGGAACAAGCATGGACAATAAGCTTATTACGGTCACCTCGCCCCTCCTCCCGAACCTGGACGACTTTATACCGCTGCTCAAGGATATCTGGGACCGCAAGTGGCTAACCAATAACGGTCACTACCACAGGGAGCTCGAGAAGGCCCTCGCCGATTACCTGGGCGTGGAATACCTGAGCCTGTTCACCAACGGGACACTGCCGCTTATTACCGCTCTCCAGGCCATGCGAATCACGGGGGAAGTCATCACGACCCCTTATAGCTTTGTCGCCACCACGCACTCCATCTGGTGGAATGGGCTCAAGCCCGTCTTTGTCGACGTGGAGGAATCCACCGGCAATATCGACCCGGAAAAAATCGAGGCGGCAATCACGCCGCATACGACCGCCATCATGCCGGTGCATGTCTATGGCACGCCCTGCAACATGAAGCGCATCCAGGAAATCGCCGACATCTATGGCCTTAAAATCATCTACGATGCAGCACATGCCTTCGGGGTAAAGGTCAACGGGGAATCCATCCTCAATGCCGGCGACATGAGCACGCTCAGTTTCCATGCGACCAAGGTCTACAACACCATCGAGGGCGGTGCTCTCGTCTGCCACGACGCGGCGACCAAGAAGCGTATCGACTACCTCAAGAACTTTGGCTTTGCCGGCGAGACAACCGTGGTCGCCCCCGGCATCAACAGCAAGATGGACGAGATCCGCTCCGCCTACGGCCTCCTGAACCTGAAGCAGGTCGACAGTGCCATTGCCAACCGCAAGGCTATCGCCGAGAAGTACCGTGCCGCACTGAAGGATGTCGCAGGCATCCGCTTGCTCAAGGATATCGAGGGAGTGCGCCACAACTACGCCTACTTCCCGATATTTATTGACGAGAAGAAATACGGCATGAGCCGCGACGCCCTGTACGCGAAGCTCCAGGAACACAACATCTATGGACGCCGCTACTTCTACCCGCTCATCAGCACGTTCAGTGCCTACAAGGGGCTGGAATCGGCAAACCCGGCAAACCTCCCCGTTGCACACAAGCTCGCCGACCAGGTGCTCTGCCTGCCCATGTTCGCCGACCTGGACGAAGAGGGCGTCAGCCGCGTCCTAGACGTTATCGCCAACAGGAAATAGCGCTAGGCTCCCATGAAAAAGAATATTCTCGTTTTTCCCTGTGGTTCAGAAATTGCGCTTGAAGTGTATCGCGCAGTAAACCACTCGACGCACTTCAACCTGATTGGAGCAAACTCCGTAGACGACCACGGGAAATTCGTATTCGAGAACTACATTGGCGGCCTCCCCTTTATCACGGACCCGAGCTTCCTCGAGAAGTTCCGGCAGGTCGTTCGCGACAACAACATCGATGCCGTCTACCCGGCAATGGATGCGGTCATCGAAATCCTGAAGAAGAACGAGGCGTACCTCGGCTGCAAGGTTGTCGCGCCCGAAACCGAAACAACACAGATTTGCCTTTCCAAGTCCAGGACCTACCAGGTGCTGCAGGGCATCGTAAGGACTCCGGGCGTCTTTACCGCCAAGGACCTCCGCGAAAACGAGAACCTGTTCCCCGTATTCGCCAAGCCCGATATCGGCTACGGCAGCCGCGGGGCAAAGAAGCTCGAATCCATCGTCGACATGGAATCGCACCTCAAGCAATACCCCTCGTGCATCATGCTCGAATACCTGCCCGGAGCGGAATTTACTGTCGACTGCTTTACGGACAAGGCGGGCAACCTGCTTGCCGCCTGCCCCAGGGAACGTTGCCGTGTCATGAACGGCATCAGCGTCAACACCAGGCCTGTAGCGGACAATGGCGAGTTCTCGCAATTTGCGGGCAAGATAAATTCCGCAATCAAGTTTCAGGGTGCCTGGTTCTTCCAGGTCAAACGCGGTGCCAACGGTGAGCTTGCACTCCTCGAGGTCGCGAGCAGGTTCGGCGGGTCCTCATCGCTATTCCGCGCACAGGGAATCAACTTCGCACTGATGTCGCTGTTCGACACCTTCGACATACCCGTATCCATCTTGCGCAACAACTACGGCGTAATCATGGACCGTGCGCTCGACAACAAGTACAAGCTGGACATAAAGTATTCCGAGGTGTTTGTCGATTTTGACGACTGCATCTACCTGGAAAGGCAGTTCGTGAACGATGCCCTGATGGCATTCCTTTACCGGTGCATCAACAGGGGCATCAAGGTTACGCTGCTCTCCAGGCACGACGACGAGAAGCTCGGCAAGCTGGACGACCTGCTGGACAATCTGCGTATCCGCCAGGTATTCGACCGCATCATCCACCTGGACCCCAGCCAAAAGAAGATCGACGCCATCGACAACACCGATGCGATTTTCATCGACGACTCCTTCGCTGAGCGCAAGGCGGTCGCAAGCAAGTTCAATATTCCCGTATTTAGTCTAGACATGATTGAGGCACTTTAATGGAAACGCCCTTCGACATAAGGCAGGTGCAAGGCCGGCTTCTAGAAATGGCAAAGGCGACTGCGGCCATCCTCGAAAAGCACGACATTCCCTACCAGATTGCATTTGGAACATTGCTGGGTGCCGTAAGGCATGGCGGGTTTATCCCGTGGGATGACGACTTCGACTTTTTGCTGTTTGACGACACGTACGACAAGGCGACAGAGGTCCTGCTGAAGGAGCTCCCAGAAGGCATGCTCCTCGAAAACGAAAAGACCGAACCGAAATTCTTCCACGGCTGGGCGCACGTCAAGGACCTTAATAGCGAATGCGATTGCGCGCTATTCCCGCAAGATTCCCTATACAAGAATCACGGGCTCTGCGTGGACCTGTACAAGCTCACCAAGATCAAGGAAAAGGATTTTGCCGAGTACCGCCTGAACGAGGCCATCGCCTATATCGACAGGCGAAAGAAGCTCGGATTCATCACGGAAGAGGACTACGAAAAGAAAAAGGCCAGCTTCCTGAAGGAATTCGACGAAAGGGAAAAAAGCACCTCGGAAAAGGAAATCTACGCCTACCCCTTTACCTACGGGAAACAGGAAATCGATGACGTGTTCCCGCTAAAGAAATACAAGTTCGAGGGGACCGAATTCCTGGGCCCCAACAACTACGACAAGCTCCTCGCTTCTGAATACCGCGACTACATGTCGCTCCCTCCAGAAGAAGACCGCAAGCCGCACTACACATCCGTCAAGTTCTTTAGATAAGCTCTAGACAAATGAATTACTACGTTGCCAAATACATCAGGCCCATCTACCGAGCCATATTCAAGACACGAGTGCAGAACAAGCGCCTGATCAAGGAGAACAGCGAGCTGACCTATCAGGTGAACTACCTGAAGCACCACTTCGACATCAGCCAGATGAAGCCTGCAACCGGATACCTCCGCGAATTCCAGCTTACCGAAATCGAATATGCAAGGCAGATCCTGGACTTGCTCAAGCCCTACGACATACAGATGTATCTCGAGGGGGGCGCCCTGCTCGGGGCAAAGCGCCACAAGGGTTTTATCCCCTGGGACGACGACATCGATATCGCCATGGCCCGTGCAGACTTCAACAAGCTGATTCACGCATTGCAGACAGCCCCCAACTTCGTGTGGATAGACACCACCCAGAAATCGGGGTATTACGCCGAGTACTACGACAAGAATATCCGTGCGAACGCAAACAAGAACATTGTCCTCCTGACTCCCACCTGCTTGCACGTCTTCAACGGCACCTGCCTTAGGGATTCAAAGAACCTGGAATTTTTCCCGAACGACTTCCTGAAAGAGGACGTGACCGAGGAACAGTATCTCGCATTCCGCGACAAGGTCATTGCGTTCATACGCAAGCCGCACAAGTGGAAGGAACTCTTCGACTTCTACGAAGCCAACTGGGAATCGAGCGGGCTGTTCTCGATGGAACACACGTCCCGAATCGTTCCGGGAATGGGCAACTGGGACCTGACCGAGTACGGCTATCACGGTTTCCGGCAGCACGATGACGTCTACCCCACAACGACCATTGAATTCGAGGGCAAGATTCTCCCCTGCCCGAACAAGGCCGAAGTTATCCTGGACCGGGAATACGGCAAGAACTGGCGCGACTACCCCAAGGATATCGGGTTCCCGCAGACGCTGCTCGACAGGAACAAGTATTTCCAGAAGATTGGCGAGCCCCTAATCGACTACAAAGAGTTCTAGGCCATGACTGAACCCGAAAGAATTGTCGCAAAAGGTATCGTCCCGCCCTCGTTTTTGCAAGAAGAAACGATTTGCGAATTTTTTGTGGATTCCACCCGCAAAAAGATTTGGGCCATCGAGCTCGATATCCTGATCGAATTCGACCGTATATGCAAAAAACACGGCCTGAAATATTTCCTGATGTGCGGGACGCTGCTCGGTGCTATCCGCCACAAGGGATTCATCCCGTGGGACGACGATATCGATGTCGCAATGCCGCGTGACGACTTTAACAAGCTGAACACGCTGCAAGACGAATTCAAGCATCCGCTTTTCCTGCAGACACCGCTCACCGACAAGGAATTCGCAGGTTCGCATACCTGTATCCGCAACACGAACACGAGCGCAATCAGCCCCATTATCCGTTTCCAGAAAATGAACCACGGACTTTTCATAGATGTTTTCCCGCTGGACCATTTTGTACCGGAGGGTGCCGAAGAGCGCTTTGCCGAAATAAACCAGCTGAACATCGAGAACGGGACGTTCATGCGGTTGACTAATCCGGAACTGAACGAGAAGAACCGCGAGCGCGTAAAAAACTACCATAGGGACCATGTTGCGGACTACCTGAAAATCCAGGAAATCGCGAGCAAATTCAATAATCAAGAAACGGAAAAGGTCGCGATACTCACGTGGACTGCGGAACCGATGGAACAGAACGTGTGGGACGCGAAGGACTTTAGCGATTCGGTGGATGTTGAATTTGAGGGCTACCGTTTCCCGGCACCCGCTGGATACCGCAACATTCTCACGCAGCTGTTCGGGAACTACATGGAGTTCCCACCCGTAGAAAAAAGAGGAGCCCAGCACAGTCAATACGTGCTGGACCCCGATACGCCCTACGCGGAATTCCTGCGCACGTTCAAGCCGTGCTAGCAGGATCCGCTACAGCAATTACTTTTTCGGCGCAAACGGCTCGATGATGTTCTTGATGATAAAGTCGGCCGTCTTCTCGATATCCTCGAACGCGACGCGCTTCGGCAAGTCGACGTTGAATGCCTTCTTGACCTTCGCGACGAGTTCGTCGGTATAGACGAGCGTACCGTTTTCCACGTTCTCGATGCCGTCGCAGTAAATGGACTTGCGGTTCGCCGCACGCATGTCATCCATGCCGAAGAGCGAAGTATCGAACGAGACTTCCGCCTTCACTCCATCGATAAGCACCGGGTAGCCACCGATCTCGCCATCAACGCCGGGCGCATGCACCTTGGTCACCGTCTTTTCGCGGAGGGCCGTCAGAATAGAATCGATGATATTGAAGTTGCTCGAAGCGTTCATCATGTTGCGCTTCTGGTCCACAGGCATCGGGATGGAGCATGCCGCCAGCACTTCGGCCTGGTCAAACGGCAAATCCTTGCCATCCTTCTTGAAATTCAAGAGCAGAGTCTGACCTTCGGCATGGCCTTCCTTCGAAATCACCACGTCGTGGAAGTGGCTCACCGCAAGCGTCACGTCGATATCGTTCAGGTTGTCGATGCCGTACTTTTCGGCCATGAAGAACTTCATGCGCGGAATGAGGTGATTCAGGTTGCCGCTTCCGAAATCGAAGTACGTCTTGCCGGCAGACTTGAGCCAAGGAATCACGGCATCGGAATACGAGGTATTGATGGTCACCGCATTGGAGCCAGCCTTCTCGTATGCGGCCATGATGTTCTTCGCATAACGGATAGAAAGCGGAGACCAGATGCCATAAGCGCGCAGGTTGCTCCACGAGATGCTCCCGTACTTGAGGCCCGAATACACGCGGCTGCTGTTCACGATAAAGTCGGGGTTTGCCTTCTTGATTGTCGCGGCGATGCTATCGACATCGTTCAGGTCGCAGTCACCGAGAATTTCAATCCGGCTGCGCAGTTCACGACGGATTGTCGCTGCCGTGCGGACGATATTCACGTCCATCTGCATCTTGGCGGCATTGCGGCCCGCGACCACGATTTTCAGCTGCGGATCACGGAGGCTCACCAAAAAGTCGAGCAGGAACGTACCGACGCTCCCGAGCCCGATAATCATGATGGTAATCGTCTCGTTCTTTTCGACCTTGGACTTGAGCAAGGCAATTTTCTTGTTCAGGATTTCCATATCTTACTCCATAAGTTCGCGGACAATGTTGTAGTCCGCAACGGTGTTACAGTTATACCAGGCATCGAACGTGACCACATCATATTCTTCACGAGAAAGCTTGTTGAAATACGCCTGAATATTTTCGAGGTTCGTTCCCTGATGTTGCTTTTCGGTCAGGGAAGCGACAGCCTCGTGCAGCTTTTCTGCCGACTGGAATTTCCACATCT
>JAGAAW010000144.1 GCA_017615055.1 Fibrobacter sp. | reverse complement strand
CAGGAAGGCCTGCTCGGCTCCACGGTGGAACACCTGAGCTGCATCATCAACGGTACCTGCAACTACATCCTGAGCCGCATGGCCGACGAAGGCCTGGACTTCGACGTGGTGCTGAAGGATGCCCAGAAGCTCGGGTTTGCCGAAGCCGACCCGACTTTCGATATCGAAGGCATCGACTCCGCCCACAAGACTGCCCTGCTTGCAAGCCTCTGCAGCGGCAAGCGCGTGGACTTCGAGAAGATTCATGTGACGGGTATTTCCAAGATTACCGCCCAGGATATCGCTTTTGCCAAGGAACTTGGCTGCTGCGTGAAGCTCCTCGGTATCTACCACCGTGACGGTGACCGCGTGGATGCCCGCGTGCATCCGTGCTTCGTTTCTAACGAGAACCTGCTTTCGAACGTGAACGGCGTGATCAACGCGGTTTACCTCAAGTGCGACAACCTGGGCGAAACGGTCCAGACCGGCGCCGGTGCTGGCCGTCTCCCGACAGCCTCTGCCGTGGTGGCCGACCTCGTTTCCTTGGCCCGCTCCGTGGATACGGGCAGCCGCAAGGCGCTCCCGATGGGCTGGTTCAACGTCGACAATTCTGCGACTCTCGTGCCTATCTCTGAGACGAGCGCCCGCTACTACCTGCGCTTCACGTCCCGTGACGCCTGCGGTGTGCTCGCGAAGATTACGAGCGTCTTGGCCGAGAACAACATCTCCATCGAGACGATTATCCAGAAGAACGTCAACGACCCGGGCAAGGTTTCCATCGTGGTCATCACCGAAAAGACGCAGGACTGCAAGGCCTCGAAGGCGGTGGATGCCATCGACGCCCTGCCCGAAATCGTCGAAAAGAGCCAGGTTATCCGCTTCCTCGCGTAAGGCGTGGTTTCTGAAGCCTGATTTTTGTAGTTTATAGACGTATGTTCCGTGCAACTACATTGGAGCGCATCCTCCTTGTCCTTTCGGACTTCGCTGCCGTATCGATTTGCTTCCTCGGCGCGTTCTGGGTGCAGTTCCATAGTGGTTGGATCGTGGACAAGTTTGACCCCTCCAAGACATTCGACCAGTACTGGACCATGGGGCTTGCCCTCAATATCGGGTGGCTCCTGCTCTTTACCTGTGCGGGGCTTTACCGCTCGTGGTTGCTCCTTTCGAGGACGCACCAGATTTTGCGCGTGCTCCGTGCCGTTGTCATTGGGGTCGTGCTTATTATTATCGGGCTTTTCGGTACGGAATTCCTCGGCAAGATCTTTACGAACCAGCCGTTGAACGAGGGCTACCTGTACGGCTCGCGCTTCCCGTGGATTTTCATTTACGGTGGACTGGCGATGGTGCTTGTGGCCGGGTTCCGCATGTTCATTTACTTCTGCCTGCGCGGGCTGTTGCGCTTGGGTTACGGGGCGAACAACATCCTCGTGCTTGGGGCGACCGAGGCGGGCCGCAAGGTGGCCGAGGATCTCAAGAACACTCCGGCGCGTGGCCAGCGCGTGGTGGGCTTTGTGGACGAACGCTATCAGGTGATGCCGCACGATTTTGCGGGCTTCCCGGTCCTGGGCAAGTATTCTGACCTTGCCGCGCTTGTAAAGAAGTTCAAGGTCACGGGTATCGTGATTGCGCACGAAAGTTCGTCCCCGCAAGAGATTATGCGCGTGCTGGTGTGGGTCTGTGAACTGCCCCTGCATATTTATATCGTTCCGGAACTTTATTCTGTGGTGAATGGCCAGTTCAAGGGTAACCTTGTCTACGGGTTTGAACTGCAGGAGCTTTTCGCGTTTACCATGCCCCCCTGGCAGGTGCGCGTGAAGCGCATCATCGATGTGCTTTTTGGTGCCTTCCTCGGGCTCTGCTCCCTGCCGGTCTGCCTGCTTGCGGCTATTGCCATCAAGCTCGAGGACCGCGGGCCGATTTTCTACTCGCAGGAACGCATTGGCCTGTACGGCAAGCCGTTTATGGTCTACAAGTTCCGCACCATGCGTACCGATGCCGAAAAGTTCGGCGCCCAGTGGGCCACCAAGGATGACCCGCGCATTACGAAGGTGGGCAAGTTCCTGCGCAAGACCCGCATCGACGAGCTCCCGCAGATCCTTTGTGTATTGAAGGGCGACATGAGTATGGTGGGCCCGCGCCCCGAACGTGCCGTGTTTATTGCGCAGCTCCGCGAACAGATTCCTTTCTACATTAGCCGCCTCAAGATGAAGCCGGGCCTTACTGGCTGGGCGCAGGTGCGTCACCACTACGACACGAGCATTGAGGACGTGCAGATTAAGTTACAGTACGACATGTATTACTACGAGAACATGAGCCTGCTTTTGGATTTCCAGATTCTCGTACGGACGGTCTACGTTGTGTTGACCGGTAAAGGAGCACAGTAATGTACGGAGACAATTCTACTCCGGTTTTCCCGACCGAAGATGCCCTCACGATGATCCGCCTGGCACTTGCCGAGGACGTGCGTACGGGCGATGTGACCAGCGAATGGACTATCCCTGCCGACCAGAAGCAGCATGCCCGCCTGATTGCCAAGGAAGACGGTGTGCTTGCCGGCCTCCCGGTGATTGAACTCGTGTTCCAGGAACTCAAGGCCAACGTGAAGGTAACGCTCCACAAGAAGGACGGCGACGTCGTGAAGAAGGGTGACCTGATTGCCGAAATGGATGGCACGACGCACGAGCTCTTGACGGGCGAACGTACGCTCCTGAACTTTATCCAGCAGCTTTCCGGCGTGGCGACGGTTGCCCATACCTTCCAGGAAGCCTTGAAGGGCGGCAAGACCAAGGTGCTCGATACCCGCAAGACGGTTCCCGGTTTTCGCACGCTGCAGAAGTACGCCGTTCGCGTGGGTGGCGGTTCTAACCACCGCATGGGACTTTTTGACATGGTGCTAGTGAAGGATAACCACATTGCTGCTGCGGGTGGCGTGCTTGAAGCTCTTGAAGTCGTGAAGAAGAACAATACGCAGAACCTGATGGTCGAGATGGAAGTGGAAAACTTCGACCAGCTGCGCGCACTCCTCAACAAGGGCGTGGACGTCATCATGCTCGACAACATGAGCAACGAGATGATGGCCGAGGCGTTGAAGATTATCAAGGAAAGCGGTGACAAGTGCCTGGTGGAAGGTTCCGGCAACATGACGCTCGAACGCGCGAAGGAAATCGCAACGCTCGGACTTGACTACATTTCTGTCGGCGCACTCACGCATAGCGTGAAGGCTCTTGACATTTCAATGCGCATTTAAATTTTGTAATGCCCATGAAAAAGAATTTGAACGAGACTGTGAAAGCCAAGAAGAAACGCGAACCGATCAGTTTCGTGGTCGATGTGGGAAACTCCCACACGGTGCTCGGTATTTTCAGGGGCGACAAGGTTGTCGACCACTGGAGGCTTACCACCCGCAAAGAAACCACGAGCGACGAGGTGATGAACCGCATTGGCGGTCTCGTCCGTTTTTCTGAGATCAAGCCCGCAGAAATTACGCATGTGGGGCTTTCTACTGTGGTGCCCGCGCTTGAACGCCCGTGGGTCAAGGCTCTGCAGACCCTGCTCAAACGCCCGGTGCAGGTGGTGAATTCCAAGAACTGCTTGGGCTGCCCGATTGCTTACCCGAACCCGGCATCGCTCGGCTCCGACCGCCTCTGCAACGTGATTGCGCTGCGTGACCGCGGCTACAAGGACGCCATCGTGGTAGACATGGGTACGGCGACGACGTTCGACGTGATGAAGAACAGCGGTTTTGCCGGCGGTATCATTATCCCGGGTATCAGCGCCAGTTTGGACGTGCTGACCGAGAAGGCCGCCCGCTTGATGCCGGTGAGCATCGAATGGCCGGACCACGTTATTGCGAACAATACCGACGACGCCATCCGTGCGGGTCTCCTGTACGGGTTCATCGCGGAACTCGAAGCGCTGGTCGAAAAGATCAAGGCCGAGATGGGCAAGAAGAAGGTCCCCGTGTTTGCGACGGGTGGTTGGGGCCAGATGGTCATGGGCCATACCAAGGTCATCGACACTTATGACCCTTACTTGACTTTGAACGGTGTTAGGCTTGTGGCGCTCCGCGGAAACGGCGCTGCCGAAGTCGAAAAAGATTCTGATGAATAAGGTTACAAGGGAGGCTCCAATGCGTTGCTTAGTTACCGGTGGTGCAGGATTCCTGGGGAGTCACTTGTGCGAACGTCTGCTGAATGACGGGCACGAGGTGATTTGCCTTGACAACTACTTTACGGGCCGCATGGCGAACGTCGCGCACCTCCGCGATAACCGCCGCTTTGAGCTTATCCGCCACGACGTGACCGAACCGATTTTGCTGGAAGTGGACCGCATCTTTAACCTCGCGTGCCCCGCGAGCCCCATCCATTACCAGTTCAACCCGGTGAAGACCATCAAGACGAGCGTGATGGGCGCCATCAACATGCTTGGCATGGCGAAGCGCGTGCATGCGCGTATTTTGCAGGCCTCTACGAGCGAAGTTTACGGCGACCCGGCGGTGCACCCGCAGACCGAAGACTACTGGGGAAACGTGAACCCCATCGGTATCCGCAGCTGTTACGACGAAGGCAAGCGCGTTGCCGAGACGCTCTTCATGGATTATCACAGACAAAATAATGTCGATATCCGCATTGTGCGTATTTTCAATACGTACGGCCCGCGCATGTTGCCCAACGACGGGCGCGTGGTCAGCAACTTTATTGTGCAGGCGCTCAAGGGCGAAGACCTCACGATTTACGGCGACGGCAGCCAGACGCGCAGTTTCTGCTACGTGAACGACCTCATCGAGGGCTTTGTGCGCATGATGGACCAGGACAAGATTATTGGACCGGTGAACATCGGCAACCCTGGCGAATTCACGATGCTCGAACTCGCGAAAGAAGTTCTTGACCTTACGGGTTCCAAGAGCAAGATCGTGTACAAGCCGCTCCCGGGTGACGACCCGAAGATGCGCCGCCCGAACATTGACCTTGCTAAGTCTGCACTTGGCTGGGAACCGACGATCCCGCTGCGCCAGGGCCTCGAGAAGACGATTGTTTATTTCGAAGAACTGCTAAAGAACGAAGCCTAAAAAAATTGAACCGCTTTTAATGGGGCGGATATATATTTCTGTATATGGAAACGCCCCAGAAACAGAAACCGGAGATTTTGCGTGAGAACCCCTCGCGGATTGCCGTGCGTGCCTATAAGCCGACGGACGAAGTCCCGTTGAAACTTGTTTCTGCAAAGGAATACCGCTCACATTCGCATTTCCGGATGGAATATCCCGAAACGTGGCCGAAGTTCTTCCAGTGGTTTTTCTACCCAGACCCGCTTACCATTCAGAACAGTTTCGGATTTCGCGTGATTGCCGAAATAGTCCTCTCTATAATGACTGTGCAGATTATTTTGCAAGGTTACGATGCGTGGATTTATCAGGGGATGCACCACTTGAACCTGCTTGTTCACGAGGCGGGGCATGCGGCTTTTTATGTTGCTGCTTGGCTCGGGCACGAAAATCTTACGTATTTCATGGGTTCTGGGATGCAGGTGCTCTTGCCTCTCGGGATAGGGATATTTTATTGGATAACGCAGCGTGAGATTGTGGGGACGTCGCTTATGCTCTGGTGGAGTTTCGAGAACCTCGTGGATGTTGCGGAATACGTGGCCGACGCGAAAGTGATGGTACTGATGCTGACCTCGGGAAGGACCGGCAGCGAAAGTGGTTACGGCGGGCACGACTGGAACTACCTGCTTACGGAATGGGGGCACTTGCGGGATTGCCTTGTTATCGCGGACTGGCTGAATCTCATCGCTAGAGTCGGTATGGTCCTGAGTATCCTATGGGCGGCCTGGAGCCTGTTCTACTACTGGGTTTACCAGCGGCCTAAAACGGGCTTGTAGTGCGAGCTTGTGCGTTATAGCTTACTGCAGATGGGGCAGTTTTCGGGCTTATGGCCCATGGCCTTGCAGTACGTGCGCCCGAAGTAGATAATCTGCAGGTGGCGCTTTTCCCATTCTTCCTTCGGGAAAATCTTCTTGAGGTCGGTTTCGGTCTGTTCGACGGAACTGCCGTCCGATAGCCCCCAGCGTTTTGCAAGCCTGTGAATGTGCGTGTCGACGGGGAAGGCGGGCACCTTGAAGGCGTGAATCATCATGACGCTTGCCGTCTTGTGGCCCACGCCGGGGAGTGCTTCCAGTTCTTCGAAGGTGCGGGGAACTTCGTCGTCGTATTTCTCTACAAGCGTTTTCGACAGGTTGTAGATGTTCTTGCTTTTGGTGTTGAAGAACCCGCAGGGCTTGATAATTTCGGCGATTTTCTCGACCCCGAGCTTGACCATCTTTTTCGGGGTGTCGGCCTTCTTGTACAGGACCTTTGTGACCTGGTTTACGCGAATGTCGGTGCACTGCGCACTCAGCACTACGGCTATGAGCAATGTGAATGGGCTCGTGTAGTCGAGCGGAATTGGCGGGTTAGGGAACAACTCGTCGAGCTTTTCCCCGATAAACTTGATTTTATCCGATTTTTTCATGCGGCCTCGGTTGCGCGGTAGTGAGGCTTAGTCGCAGTCGCGCGTGAAGTCCTGCTGCATGTTGAAGCTGGGCGTGTCGTCGGTCGGGTGACCCACTTCGACGGCGGGGACTCCCGCATACGTCGTATGCGGCGGCACATCGCAGAGCACCACGGCGCCAGCGCCAATCTTTGCGCAGTCTCCGATGTGGATGTTGCCGAGCAGCTGGGCGTGCGCACCAAGCATCACGCCGTTGCCGATTTTCGGGTGACGGTCGCCGGTCTCGTTTCCGGTACCGCCGAGCGTCACGCCGTGCAAGAAACTCACGTTGTTCCCGACAATCGCCGTTTCGCCAATGACGATGTTTGTCGCATGGTCAATCAGGAGCCCGTGCCCGATTTTAGCAGCCGGGTGGATATCCATGCCGAACTTGCGGCTGATGATGCTCTGGAGCATCTTGGCCGGGAAGGGGCGACCTTCTTCCCACAGAATATGGGCGGCGCGGTAGGCCTGGAGTCCCTGGAACCCCTTGAAGAAAAGGAGCGGTTCGAGGTAACTGGTGCAGGCGGCGTCGCGGAGCACGGTCGCCTTGAGGTCTTTCGCGGCGCTGACCAGAAGGTCGGGGTATTTCTTGTAGATGCCGCTGAACATCTTTTCCAGCTCGTCGCGGTCGATGACTTCACCTGCCAGCTGACAGGCGAGCGTAACACCGAGCATATCCGCAAAGTCCTTGCGGTTCAGTACCTGCTCGGTGAGCATCAGCTTGGAGAGCGGTTCTTTTTCAACGAGGACTTGGGCCTCGTCGCGGAGCAACTTTTCCATTTCATCGACGTTCATAGCGGTGGCAAATATAGAAATTTGTGGCGGTCGCGGCTTAGCCGGCGATTTCGAGCAGGGCACGGGCGGGGATATGGAACCAGTCGGGGCGGAACTCGAGTTCGTAGCAGGCCTCGTAAACGGCCTTCGCGAGCACGTAGGGCGCGCAGGCGGTTTCGAGGGCTGCGGCATCGATGTGGGCGGCTTGCGCGTAACCTTCGAGGAAGGCGCGTTCGCAGGTGGCGCTGTCGTAATTGGCAGTGGCGCCTGCGTACTGGAAACTGCGCAACATTCCCGCGATGTCGACGGCGGGGGAGCGCAGTGCCCTGCGGTACTCGAGACTGCGGGAGGGTTCTCCCTCGAAATCGAGAATCTTGAAAATAGGCAAGTTTTCTGCCGTGCTGCCTGCGGTATTTGCAGGTGATGACTGCGCTGTTTTTTCGGATGAAGACTGCGCGCGGACCAGCACTTGCCCCAGGTGATAATCCCCGTGGACACGCTGTAGCGGGAACGCTGCCTGCAGTGTTGTGTCTGCGGGTGAAAATAGTTTGTCTGTAGCCTGCCGGAGGACTGCCATTTTCGCTGCGATCTTGCTGGCAAGTTCGCGCGTCCCGCAACTTGCTGCATTTATCTCGTCGGTGGTGGCTCGTTGCCCTTCAGAAAGTTGCCCGCAACTAGCCGCATTTGTATCGCGGGTGGCATTGCGCAAAAGTCGTTCCAACTTGTCAAACGGGATTTCGACGGGCCCACATTCTTCTCCCGGAATGCCTTTCAGCGCTATATGCATCCTTGCGGTTGCTTCGCCCAGCCCGAACGCGGCCTGCGCAAGTTTTTCCTGCGGGCGCGCATCTTGGGCATCTAGCGCATTTTGCGAGCCTTGCGTGAGGTTGCCCTCACTATGCGCGCTCTGCGTAAAGAACGCCCACGCATCCTGCATGCCGGTTGCGCGCTCCTCGAGAATTCCGAGTGCATATTCATTGCCCGCGGGGTCAATGTACCTGCACGCTCCGTAGTAATGCGGAATAGATTCAAAACCCGCAGATTCGAGACTCCCGAGAATTTCTACTTCGGGATGGATGCCCGCCTGTAGCCTGCGGTATAGCTTGAAGAACAGTCCCGCGCTTGCAAACGCGGAGTTGCTCTGTTCCGCATCCAGCTGGCGGATTGCCCGCAGGCTTTCGCGCAAACCGTCAATAGAAAAATTGCCTGCCCGTTCAAAAACAATTTGGCCGGAATTAGTCCCGCATACGGAACACGTTCCACTAGAAACGATTTCTGCGAGCATGTTCCCGATATTGTCTTCGTTCTCGATAATGGCGTAGAGGTCGGCTTCGCGCTTTTCGCTGGCGTCAAAGTTCACGCGGACAATCGAGATGGCGCTCCCGGCGATGGGAATGCGGGCCTCTTCCGTAATGGAATCCACCTTCGCACCCTTTCCCATGAACCAGCGCTTGCTAGCTATGTCCCGCATGTTGACCATGTGCTGAATTATAGCAATAAGCAGGCGTAAATAGGCCTAATAGGGCTACTTTTTTGCATGCGGGGCGTATAAGGATTTGCATTCTTGCGTTTTTATACGCCCCATGATGCTCTTTTGTTGTGCGTCGGGAGTGCTTTTTCGTGGCAGGGGCATATAAAAGGAGGGTTTTTGCTTTTTTTATACGCCCCAAAATCCATTTTTATGAAAAAAGTTTGTTAGTTTGTACAAGTTTTTGCGAAAAGGGGCGTATAAGCGACTGCTTTTGGGCATTCTTATATGCCCCCTCTCGAATTTTGACTTCAATTTTTTTTGCTATTTACCATGCAGGGGCGTATAAAAACGATGCCTTTGTGCTTTTTATATGCCCCACGACGTAAATTGCATCCCTATAGTGCCCCCGCGGCATAAATTGAGCGAAAAGTCCCGCTAGACTCGCGCAGTTTAATCGCCGGCGCTGTTTAATACAAACAATTGAGATAAGCCGTTTAATATAAGCAATTACGACAAGCGTTTAACACAAGCCGTTTAACACAAATTGTTTAATACGCAGTTTATTTCCGTGCGGTCAGTGTGCTGAAGTACCCCTGCGAGCGGAGTGTTGCAAGGACCTTCAGTTTATTTGCGGTTGGTTCCGCGGGCAGTCCGTCAATAACGTACTGCGGAATCCGCTTGAGCGGCTTGAACTGTGGGGGTACATCGCTATAGTCGCTCAGTTGCCATGCGCAAAGTAACTTGCCAATGAATTCGTCCCACGGGAATATATCTGCAGAGGTCAGGTAGAACTGCGCGGGCTTCTCGCAATCGCGTGCATCGAGCAGCAGCGAGCCGTCCTTGTAACATGCAAGAAGCGCAGCCTGCCTCTCTTTCATCTGAGTGGCGGGCTGCGCAGGAATCGCAAGAATAAGCTGCATGCCTAGGCCTTAGGCAGCAAGGACTTCACGTTGAATCTGGGAATACTGGTATCCAGAAATGCTCGTGATCTTGAGGATAAGGTCACGCGTGAGGCCTGCACGGATGAGGGCCCTAGCATAATTCAGCTTGTTCATATCGGGAGAAGTCATAGGAACCTCGAAATACATTGTGGAACTTATTTTCTACTCAGAAAATAGTTTATTTTTGCAAAAAAGGAAGAGTGTTTTGAGCAGGTTTTTTGTGAGTGTATGTTTGCTCACATTACACTTTTTTGTAGCATTTTTGTAATTAATTGCGCAGTAAAGAGTTACAAAAAATCTGCGTTTTTAGTGTAAAATCGCCATATTCAAAGTTGCGTGATTTTTGTCACGCTGATTTGTTTCTGCTGGGCTCTAAATATTTTTGAGCACTGGAAAAACCTTGCGATATTTTAGCAAGGAATCCATGTCAAGCGACGCTGAAATTACACTTTCTTTACCCGCTTCTGCCTGCGCGATGACTTCGCCGAGCGGGTTGATAATTTGTGAATTTCCTGTGTACTTTCCATCTGGCGAAACGCAGTTCACTGCGGCGACATACGCCTGGTTCTCGATGGCGCGAGCCTTGAGCAAAGTGTTCCAGTGGAGTATCCTTTCTTGCGGCCATGCGGCCTGCACCGTGAAGAGGTTTGCACCCGCCTTTACGGCGTCGCGGTAGAGTTCCGGGAAGCGCAGGTCAAAGCATATCGTTGGCGCAACGGTCCATTCGTCTATTTTGAACAAATTAACATCCGCACCCGCGCGGAATTTCCCCTGCTCCATAAAGAAGGGGCGACGCTTGTCGTAACCTGCGTATTCCGCAGCGTTGCCCGGCATGTATACACTCGCGTGATTTGCGAGCGGTGCCGTCCTAACATCGCAATGCGGCACCGTCCTAACACCAGATTCGGCATCTACACAAGCAGCATCCTTACCAGAAATCCCCGCACCCATTACGGCGCATCCTGTCCGGTTTGCTAGTTTGTACAAAAACTGCGCGGTTTCGCCCGCACTCTCGTGGGTAAAGTCCTCGGCGGCGCTTTCCGGGTGCAGTGGAAGGTAGCCCGTAGCGAACATCTCGGGCAGCACGATGAGCCCCGCGTTGGCGGCACCTGCCTGGGCCTCTTTGCGGATCCCCTGCGTGAGCGCCTCGACCTTGGCGAAGTTTTTCGCCTTGTCGTTCGGCGCGACTTCCATTTGCACTAGAAAAATCTCAAGCATACCGCGAGAAATATAAAATTTACCGAACTGGAGCATGTTTCCGGTGGTCGGGCAACCCTATAAAATTCTAATTTAGTACACATGAGATTTCGCTCCCTGCTCCTTATTGCGCTGTTCTTGGTGACTTCCCTTTTTGCGGCGACTCCTACGCCTGTCGTGGGTGTGGTGCTCGAGATGGGCTCCGACCTCCCGCTTGATGGCGTGCAGATTACCTACCGTTCGGGCAAGAAGCTTGCCAAGACTTCTTCGGATGGTCGTTTCGAGTTTACCGTAGATTCCAAGAACGCTTCCCTCGTGTTCCAGAAGGAAGGCTACGATAGCGTGTACGTGGACCTGCAGGATTATGCGGACCTGCTCGATATGGTCGTGACGCTTTCTACGGACCTGCGCGACTTGGGGTCGAGTACGATTGTCGGTGGCGGCGAGCCTGTGAAGTGGGAACCGGAACGCAAGGTGTCGGTCGACAAGCTCGAGGATGCTGCAGGCATGCGCTTCGACATTACGGAACACCTTAGCCAGATGCCCGGTATCTCGGGCCAGAAGGATTTTAGCAGCGCACTTTACTACGAAGGCTCCCGCGCGGGCGACGTGGCTTACCACCTCGGGCGACTCCGCATCCCGAACATGCGCCACCTGGATATCGGCTTCCCGGGTAACCTTTCGGTTGTGAACCCGCACGTACTGAGCGGCATCGAGATTCATGACCATTACGGCAGCGGCCCGATTGGCCAGGGCCTTGCGACTTCGGTGCAGTACATTCCCGAGCAAACAAAGGGCGAGTGGGGGCTCAAGGGCTCCGCGGGCCTTACGCTCCAGGAGATCCAGTTTGATTCCCCGTTCCTGTTCTGGGACAGTTTCCGCTTTGCCTTCCGCAGGCTCGATGGCGACATGCTCAAGAACCTGGGCGAGAAGTTCTTTACCGAGTTCAAGAAGCGCGACGGTGACTGCGCAAGCGATTGCCGCGTGAAGTCGGCTGACCCGTTCGATCTCGAGGCGATGGATTTCTACACGCAGCTGAACGGTTCGGATTCCATGGGCAACACGTGGGCGTTGCGTGCATTGTATAGCACGGACCAGTACTCTATTAGTCAGGATACTTCTACGGCGTATGACGAGGTGAACTCGGTCGATATTATTAGGGGCGAGCAGACCTACCTTGTTGTGGGTGCGGAATACGCCTCCAAGTTCGGAACAAGCGTTCATGCGGGCGTTGTGCGCGAGTACCTGAGCGACACGCTCCAGGACACGACCGGCTTCAGGAGCAATGCCTCGACGAAGGAGATGGCTGCGTTCATCGATGCCTACGAGCAGACGCACACGATTTTGAGCGCAGGCGCGGATAAGCAGTTCAAGACGAAGTTGCTCGGTTCTGCCGTGAGTGGAGCGCTCCTTTACGAGCATCACTTTCTGGACCGCAGTTACATTGACTTTGGCGGTTCGCAGCCCGACGACTACCAGACGGGCGTGCTTTCGGGTGTGAGCCGTTTTGACTGGAAGGGCGATTACTCGCAGACGATATTCTCGCTCGGTGCCGTTGCCGATGCAATGGACCACAATGCACGCCCGACGGCCTCTCTCGACTTTGAGAAGAACCTTACCGAAAAGGACACCACGTACTGGCGCGTGTTTGGTAATGCCGCGTACCGTAGCGACTGGAAGCACCTTTATGATGATGGCGACCTTACGGGGCGCCTTGAAACGGGCGCGTCTGCAAAGTTCGGCTTGGGCTACAATTCCAAGTACCTGATTGCGCAGGCGAGCTGCTTTGGCCGTTACTACTTTGACCCGGTGATGCCCCTGCCAAAGGCTTATGCGCAGTACAAGGACATTACGCCGGTAGATTACGCCTGGGTGCTCGGCGCGAATGCACGTATGGAATGGAAGACATCGCACCATTTCTCGATGGCGACGAACGTGAGTTCCGTCTACGGCGAATACGAACTGGATGAGGGCTCGCTCCCGTGGGAGGCGAACTCCAGGCTGGATATCATTTCGCACTTCAGGTTCTACCCGCGCAAGGATTCCCTGTTCTCGATTATCCTCACGCACCATGCCGCATTGCACCGCCCGCTGTACTACTACCAGATTACGCCGTCAGACCCGATGACGCGCGAGAACGGCACCCGTATGCTTCGTGACCTGCACGAGTTTACCGACATGTTCAGGACAGACGTTCGTGTGAACCTCGACATCATCCGCGAGAAGGGATTCTTCCGCAAGGCACGCTTCTACCTGGAACTGGATAACCTGTTCTCGAAGCTCGATGTGGATGCGCTCAAGTTCCTCGGTTCCGAGAATGCGCGTGAACGCTCGTGGGTCACGCAGGATAACGACAAGAACTCGGAGAACGGCTTCAGGCTGGAACCCTTCATGGCGAAGGGCATGGGACTCTACTTCCAGTTTGGCGTCGAAGTCCAACTGGGAATTTAATTAAACGGGATGTGTCATTCTGAGCGCAGCATCGAAGATGCGTAGTCGAAGAATCTAGGACAGAAAAAATGACAAAAAGAATTTTTTTAATATTGACTTTTTTTGTCGTAACGCTGTTCGCACACGAAACGGACATCCCCTTTGTGCCCAAGAAACCCGAGAAGCCCCTGCGGTTCTGCACCGCAGCCAAGCAGTGGGTGGAATACGCGAGCAAGGATACCAACCTTGTTGAAATCACGAATATGAAGGGTATCCGCATGGACCTGCGTTACGGGACTTTTAACAACGTAACGGGACATGACCTCTACTGCGGAATCCAGCGGGCCTTTGTGCATAAGGACGCTCTCCCCAAGTTGAAAAAGTCGCTGGCCCTGATAGCGAAGGAACTTCCCGGATATTCTCTGCTGATTTTTGATGCCGCCCGCCCGATGTACGCGCAGTCTGCGCTCAAGCAGGCGGTTGTCGGCACACCGTACACCAACTACGTGTCGTCGGGCAAGACCGGCGGGCTTCACAATTACGGGCTCGCGCTAGACCTCACGCTGGCCGACAGCACGGGCACGCCGCTCGATATGGGTACGGACTTCGATTCGTTTGAACGCTGTGCCGGCGAGGTGGGCGAGGCCGATGCCCTCAAAAGTGGGCGGCTCACGCAGCAGCAGGTTGACAACCGTATCTTATTGCGCAACATCATGAAACGTGCGGGCTGGGTATCGCTTGGCAGCGAATGGTGGCATTTTAACGCCTATACCCGCGCCTATACTAAGGAACACTACCCCCTGTTCCCGATGTAAGTTTATTGTTGCGCATCGATTTAAACTTAACCGGTAATGAATATGGTTGTTCATGAACCCACTATTAAAAAACCTACAAGTCCAATTATATTTTTGGCTTGAATAGCGTAAGTTCTCCTTACGCTGGTCTATCCGACCAGCTGTTTGCGCTTAGTAAACTTTCCGTCCGTTGCGTCAAGGACTAGCCTTCCCGCCTAACACAAACGCTGTATAAAATATGAATCCCGGGGCCGTTGGCTCCGGGATGACTTGTTTTAGGATGACTGTTAGTTCTTCTTGTCTTCGATGTACAGCGGGCGCTGCTTGACTTCGTCGTAGATGCGGCCGATGTATTCGCCGAGAATCCCTATAGACATGAGCTGCACGCCGGCAAAGAACACGATGGCGGTCATGAGCGATGCCCAGCCGGGGACTGTCGTAGTGGGGGAGAGGAACTTTTCGAGGATGGACCACACGAGCACGCCGAGGCCGACGAGGGTCGCAAAGAATCCCATGTAGAAACTGACCTTGAGCGGTGCGGAACTGAATCCGGTAATGCCGTCGAAGGCGAGCCGCATCATCTTCTTGAGCGGGTACTTGGAGGTGCCCGCGGTGCGTTCGGCACGGTCGTACTTGACGCCAATCTTCTTGAAGCCTACCCAGCACACGAGCCCGCGCAAGAAACGGCTCCTTTCGGGGAGGTTCTTGAGTTGGTCCACCACGCAGCGGTCCATGAGGCGGTAGTCGCCGGTATCAGGCGGAATGTCGATGCTCGTGAGCTTGCCGATAAGGCGGTAAAAGCAGAACGCGGTGAAGCGCTTGAAGATGGTTTCGCCCTTGCGCTTGTTGCGCTGCGCGTACACAACCTGGTAGCCCTCGCGCCACTTGACCATCATCTCGTGGATGAGGCTCGGCGGGTCCTGCAGGTCGCCGTCGATAATCACCACCGCATCGCCTGTGGCGTGGTCTAGGCCCGCGCTGAATGCGGCCTGGTGCCCGAAGTTGCGGCTGAAGTTGATAATCTTGTTGTTCGGATTGCCCGGAAGCAGGCCCTCGACAATTTCGCGGGTCTTGTCCTTGGAACCGTCGTTCACGAAAATGAGTTCGTGCTCGTATTCCTTGAGTTCCTCCTCGAGGACGCGGTAGGTTTCGGCAACAATTTCTTCTTCGTTAAAGACGGGTATGATTACGGATAAGAGCATGGTGCAATTATAGTAATTAAGGAATCAGTACGGGGTTTACGAAGTCGACGTGGCTACAGTCGATGCTCCCTTTCGCGGTGGTTTTCAGTACGACGTTCTGCACGCCTTCGGTGTTTGCCGAAAGCGTGTGCACAATGCCGTTCTGGAACACGGGGCTTGCTGCGAGCACCTTGCCGTCACCGATAATCTCAACGGAAACGCCCTCGCTGCAGAGGCTTTCGTCGTCGAGCCCAAACGAGGTGCGGAACGCCTTGTACTTGCCCTCGATGCCGAGGGTTGTTTCGGAGTTCGCGTGCGTGGCGAACCCGTTTGCGAAGGTAATGCCGTTTACCACCATGTCGTGGCCATCGATGCTCTTGCCCCAGTGGAGGTTACCCCAGTCCTGACGGTTGGCCGTGATGGCGCTCTGCTCAAGGGCTGTGGCACCGCCGGCATTATTGAAGTAGTATTTTGAAATGTCGGCGAGTTTCGCGTTCTTCTGCTTGTCCATGACGACGACACGGAACAGGTTGTAGCCCTGCTGCAGGCTGTCGGCCGCATTCCAGATTTCGTAGAACCCTTCCTGGTACGGAGCGGCTCCTATGATTTTCCCGTTGAGGGTCGCTGTGTAGTTCCAGTTCTTGCTTGCCTCGGAGGTTTCCTTGAGCAAGATTTTCAAGCTGACGCCCAGGCTGTCGATAACGGGCTCGGGGTCCTTCACGACGATGATTTTTTCCGGGTTGTAGTTCTTGCGCCCGTTGAACTTTGCAATCTGTACCCAGTAGTTGTTGGTGATGAGGATGTTCTTCACGCCCACGAGGTCCATCTCGCGCTCAAACACGTCGCAGGTGGTCGGGATGCGGTGTTCCACGGCCTTCTTGTGGTAGGTGTGGCTATCCCAGCAGTCGAGCCCGCGGATATAGTAGACTTCTCCGTTGTACTTGTCGATGTAGCCCTGCAACTCGGAATCGCTCATCTGGCGCGCCTTGTCGTAGTGGATGGAGGAAATTCCGTAACCCACAAAATGCCAGGGCCTGCCGTAGATAAACATCCTTTCGGCCTGCGGCTGTTCCTTGAGCCAGCCGAGAATTTCGTGCTCTTCGGTGGTCAGGTGGTTGCGGTTGTACATGATATTGTTGTTGAAGTCATTCTTGTAGTGGAATGTCCATGCGGTAAGGACGAGTGCTACGATAATCATGCCGGCAAGCGAGAGCGACTTGGCGCTATTCTTGCTTGCAGATGTGGCAAAGTACTCGATGGCATGCGCGATGGGGAGTGCGCCCACGAATGCCATGCTGGGCAGCATCACCAGGCTGTAGCGCTGGTTAATCTGGATGCTGAAGTCGCCCGACACGTTCTCGAGGATCATGTAAGTCTGCACGTGGTAGAGCACGAGGAACGTGAGTACCCACAGATAGAACCTGCTGCCCTTTGCGGTGTCGTAGATGGCGCGGAACACGAGGTAGATGGCGCCGATGGCAAAGAGGTAGTTGAAGTAGGTGAGGAAGGGATTTTCGAGTTCGCCGTTATCCTTGAGCGGACGGGTCATTTCGGTCCAGTTCTTGGCGATATCCTCGAGGAAGTGCCCGTGGGCCTCGAATTCACCGCCCTGGAAGCCGAATCCCTGGAAATAACTGATGGTGAGCAGCGCCGGTATCGAGAATACCGAGAACGTCACGAAGAACGCGGGGGCCTTGAAGTCCTTCTTGTCGAGGACCTTCGGGAGGGCGAATATTATGAACGAGAAGATGCAGAAGATGGTTTCTTGCCTAGTTTGCGCGAAGAAGGCGAGGATGATGGCAAGGAGAATCCAGTGCAGGAGGGTGTTCCTGTCGTACGCCCACTTGAATGCGAGCAGCGAGAGTGCGGAGAGGAATATATAGAGCGGTTCTACCGACATGGCGCGGAACTGGAATAGCACGGTAGGTTGCAGTGCCATGAGGAGCGCCGCGAGGAATGCGAGCAGGGGCTGCTTTGTCCAGGCGACAATCGCGAGGAACATGAGCAGGAATGCGAGCGGCAGCATCAGGAGTTCCGCATTGAAAATCCAGTGCAGGTCGCTGCCGAACAGGGGCATGCCCAAAAAGTATAGGAACGAGAGCCCCTTGGTTTTGAAGCTGTTGGACTTGGCGACACATTTGAGGTGCCCGTCGTCGAAAATGCCCTGGTTGCAGGTACCGGCCTCGTGGTTGTGGTACATGTTCTGCGCGACGGACATGAATACGCTCTCGTCGCTCTGCACGCGGTGGCGGGCCTCGATTTGCGTGCCCGCGAAGATGGCGACCGCTACGGCAAACACGACGGCGAGGATGCTGAACGCCCTAGCGGGGAGGATGCTCTTGACCCAGTCGCGGAAATCCTTGCGCAGGAAGATGGCGAGCGTGATAAATGCGGCAAACTGCGCGAGGAACAGTGGGAGGGGGACTTTCAGGTCCCAAAACTGGATGATGTGCTTGTAATGACCTTCGGGCCTACCGATGAAATAGATGGTGAAGGGGATGGCAATGGCGATAATGGGGCCGATAAAGCCTGCGGGGTGCAGTAAGTTTTTGAGTATCAACAGAATAGGGTTTTCTTTCTTCATGATGTCTATAGATCTAGCCTAAAGTTGAGAGAGTGCACTAAATATAACTTTTTATGTTATCGTGCTTTATCTGGGGGGGTCGACCTTGTGAAATTGCGCGAAAAAAACTAAATTTGGCGCGTAAATAACAATACCCTAAAGAGGTTTTACCGTGCAAGACTCCCTAGTTACGAAAGCAGCCGACAACGTCCGAATCCTTTCTGCCGCGATGGTGCAGAAGGCGAAGTCCGGCCATCCGGGT
>JAGAAW010000143.1 GCA_017615055.1 Fibrobacter sp. | reverse complement strand
TCACCTCGCGGGAATAGCTCAGTTGGTAGAGCACGACCTTGCCAAGGTCGGGGTCGAGGGTCCGAGTCCCTTTTCCCGCTCTAAAAACAAAAAGACGCTGCAAAGCGTCTTTTTTGTTTTTAGAATGATAATGTGGCTGGAGCCGAGACCCCTTGGGGTCGAGGGTGCGGCAAAAAGCGCCGTGGGCGCAGCCCATGCAATAGGCGCTTTATGAGCTTGACGCGAGCGTTAGCGAGTGTCGAGCCCGAAGGGTTGTCAATCAGCCGCGCAGCGGAGACTGATTGCCAACAGTCCCTTTTCCGTTTACCCGCCCCCCATCAAATCAAGACTAGTCCTTAAGGCAACGGACAGAAAGCCCGTAGTACTTGTTGTCGTAGTCCAGGATCGCATTGTCGTTGACCTCTTTCAAGTGCATGTAGTACGCGTATTCGCTATCGTACTCAGTGGAACTCCAGAAGTACGCGTAGATGCCCTCGATGTAGTAAAACCCAAGCATACTCCTGCTGCCGCCAGGGAGCGCAGTGAAGGCGAAGGCATCCGTGCCGTTGCCACTATCGTTCCAGCCAGTCGCGGACTTGAGCATCTTGCCCGCCGTGCTGATTCCGCCTACTGCAGTGAAAAGCACTTCCCATTCCGTTTGCGAAGGCAAGTGCCAGCCCTCAGGACAAATGCCTCGTATAGTACCGGTTGGTGAGCATTTCGAGCCATGACCGCAACCCTTACCGTTTGTGCTCCATGTACCCGCGCTGTCCATAGCGGCAGCCCATGCATAAAACCGGCCGTACTTGGTGCAGTAGGTAGCGTAATCATTGAAGCAGTAGCTATTCGCCGTTTCGTAGTTTAGGTTCTCCGCCATCCAGGTCTGCGTGCCGATTGTGACCGTATTGTACGTCTGGTCATCGCGGGAGTCGGTCATAGTTCCAGTCATCACTTCGGCAGGCTCAATGACCTTTGAAGACGGCGTGGTACTAGACGATTCCTTCCCGTCCGGACGTGAAGCAAAGTCGCTGTCGTCATCACCGCAAGCAGCAAGCATCACGGCAAAGGATACGGCAATACAGCCGGCAAAAAGTTTTTTCATCGTGTCCACCTATTTTCCCAAAAAACTACAGAGCCGGCATCATGTCGTGGCACATTCCAACAGCCCCGATTCGCTCAATAAGGAATTCGCCCGTAGTCCCGGCATCGCCCTTGAACATCAGCTTGACGGTAGCAACCTTCTTCAAGACTTCCATTATATCGGGGCTCACGCCCGCGCCACAGTTGTTCATGAACTTTCCCCAGCCGAAATCGCTGATTTTTTCGCTTGTAGAAGCAGGGACACTCGCCACAAAACTGCAGGAACCCATTGTAGGGAACGCACCCTCTTCAAGGCCTAGTTCTATCTCAAAATCAATAGACGACTTGTACTCAAGGCAAAGTCCGCCCCACGGATAGACATTCACCCCTTCCTGTTCCTCGCTCCAGACATTGAAAGCCACCCCTGCATACGGCTTTTCATAGCCACTTCCGAAAGCGACTCCTAGCTGAATTCCGCGATATTTTTCAATGAGTTCCGGGAATGGAGAACCATAAATGTGCGTATCGACATCGGACGGGAACTGAATTGTAGAAGAGCCCCCTTCGCTATTGTCGTTAAATTCATACCAGTAACCCGAAGTCTCATCACCACCCGTAAGGACTTTTTCACTTCGATTACTAAAGCCATCCCAGAGCATGTTCCCGATAATGAGTTTAGCACTAGAAGACGATTCCGCAACGCTAGACGAAGAGGACTTCGGCGCAACTGCAGACGAAGAAGATTCCGGCACAACAGCGGATGAAGAAGAGACCAGGACAACAGACGAGGAGGACTCCTTTACCTTGCAACAGGCCGTATCGGGAGGCATTTCGCTAGAAGATGACGGACTAGATTCTCCATGGCTGTCGCCACTCAGAATGACGCTAGACGAGGAAACGTCTTCCACCGAAGATGAACTTTCGTTTCCGAAAGTATCCGGGGAAGTGGACGAAGAATCGTCCCCGCAGGCCGCAAGCATCGCGGCAAAGGATACGGCAATACAGCCAGCAAAAAACTTTTTCATGAAGACCTCCTATCTCCTCCTTAAATATAAACTAAAAAGCCCCGCATAGAGCGGGGCGGGGACTTATTTTACCCGAAATTCCAGTCGGGATGTTCTTCCATCTCCCTGAGCTGTATCTTGTGCAGCACCACGTGGCCTTCGGTAAGGCTCTTCTGCACATCGATAATGCGCTGGTTGCTTGAGCCGCGGAACTTGAGCTCGAGCGACTTCTTCGCCATGATGAACGGGCCGTCGACCAGGATATCCGCAAAAGAAAGCAGTTCCAGAAATTCCGGTTTCTCTTCCCAGTGCTGCTGCAGGTATTCGTACGTGTAACCCGTGAAAATCACGAGGTTCTTGCCGCGTTCCTTGATCTCGCGAGCCAGCGGGATAAGCGCCGCCGCCTGGTCCATCGGGTCGCCACCGCTGAAGGTGACGCCGTCAAGCAGCGGGTTCTCGTCGAGCATCGAGAGGATTTCCTCAATATCAATAAAATGACCCCCGTTGAAATCGTGGGTCTGAGGATTCTGGCACCCGGGGCAATTGTGATGGCACCCCTGGGTAAAGACTGTCATACGGATTCCGGGACCGTCCACGAAAGATTCGGGTTCGATTCCGGCAATCCGCAAACGCGGGTATTCGTCCATATTACACGCCGTGCTTCACGCGGTCGTTCACTTCGGCACGCTTGGCATTGTTGAAGCGGTCGACTGTACCCACGAGGTAGCCCGTGATGCGGCGGATGCGTTCGAAGCACACGCCTTCGCCATAGAGGGATTTTTCTTTTTCAGACATTGTTTTTACTCCTTGTTATAAATGTTTATCTAATGCCTCGGAAAGCAGGCATTCCCGGGAACTTCTTCCGGAGTTCATTCAGTTTTTCTTCAGAAATGTAATGGCCATCGCTACGTCCGCAGCGGGGGCAAGTGTCGCCGATGACGCCCACGAATCCGCAGACCGGGTCGCGGTCCACCGGGTGGTTGATGGAACCGTAACCGATACCCACCTCTGCCATGTAGCGCACGATCTTCTCGAACGCGTCGAGGTTCTGCGTCGGGTCGCCATCGAGTTCGATGTAGCTGATGTGACCGGCGTTGGTAAGCGCGTGGTACGGGGCTTCGAGAGCGAGCTTCTTGAAGGCCGAAATCTTGTAGTACACCGGCACGTGGAACGAGTTGGTGTAGTAATCGCGGTCGGTAACGCCCTTGATTTCGCCGAACTTCTTCTTGTCCATGCGGACGAAGCGGCCCGAAAGGCCTTCGGCAGGCGTAGCAAGCAAGCTGAAGTTGAGGCCGAGACGCTTGGACTCATTGTCGCAGAATTCGCGCATGTGACCAATAATCTTGAGACCCAGCTTCTGGGATTCTTCGGATTCGCCGTGGTGCTTGCCCGTAAGCATCACCAGAGTTTCGGCAAGGCCGATGAAGCCGATGGAGAGCGTACCGTGCTTGATGACCTCGCCCACCGTGTCTTCCCAGCCGAGCTTATCGGAATCGATCCACACGCCCTGACCCATGAGGAACGGGAAGTTCTTGACCTTGCGGCGGCTCTGGACGGCGAAGCGTTCCATGAGTTGGTCGCTCACGAGCTGCAGCATGCGGTCGAGTTCCTTGAAAAACAGGTCCACCGAGCGCATCTTGATGGCGATACGCGGGAGGTTGATGGACGTGAAGCTCAGGTTGCCACGGCCGTAGGAGATTTCGCGGCTCGGGTCGTAGTTGTTACCGATAACGCGGGTACGGCAGCCCATGTAGGAGATTTCGGTTTCCGGATGGCCTTCCTTGTAGTACTGCAGGTTGTACGGTGCATCCTGGAAACTGAAGTTCGGGAACAGGCGCTTTGCGCTCACGCGGCAGGCGAGCTTGAACAAATCGTAGTTCGGGTCGCCCTCGTTGAGGTTCACGCCCTTCTTCACGCGGAAAATCTGGATCGGGAAGATAGCCGTTTCGCCACCGCCCAGGC
>JAGAAW010000142.1 GCA_017615055.1 Fibrobacter sp. | reverse complement strand
TTCTTTTCTTCGGCAGCCTTCTTCTTGGCCTCTTCAGCTTCGGCCTTCTTCTTAGCGGCTTCGGCCTTCTTGGCTTCAGCGGCAGCCTTCTTGGCAGCAGCAACGCTATCAGCCTTAGCCTTCTTCACAGCAGCAATGCTATCCTGCTGGGCCTTCTTGGCGGCGGCAGCAGCCTTCTTTTCTTCAGCAGCCTTCTTCTTAGCCTCTTCAGCTTCGGCCTTCTTCTTGGCGGCTTCCGCCTTCTTGGCTTCAGCAGCAGCCTTCTTTTCTTCGGCAGCCTTCTTCTTAGCCTCTTCAGCTTCAGCCTTCTTCTTGGCCTCTTCGGCCTTTTTGGCTTCGGCGGCGGCAACTAGGGCAGCGGCAGCTTCAGCGGCCTTGACCTTCTCGATAGAATCAGCAGCGGCCTTTGCGGCAGCAGCGCTATCGGCGGCAGCCTGCGCAGCGGCGGCACTATCAGCAGCAGCCTTCGCGGCAATAGAATCAGCAATAGCGGCACTATCCACCGGAGCGGCAGCGGAATCGGCCTGGGCGGCAGCGCTATCGACCACAGCGGAATCTGCAACAGTAGAATCAGCAGCGGCAGAGTCTGCGACTACAGAGTCAACAGCGGCGGAATCAACGGCAACGGCGACCGGGGCTTCCGGTGCGGGAGCCGGCGCAGGGGCCGGGGCTTCGGCAGCAGCAGGAGCAGCAGTCACGGCAACCGGATCGTGGAAGAAATTCACCTTGGAAAGGCCGAACATCATGACCCAGGAGAGCACCAGACCACCAATACCCATCACAATACCCGTAATAGCCATACCGCGCGTGTCCGTGTAACCGGTCGCATGCGCGAGCGCGTTAGGCGGAGTCGAAATCGGGAGGCACATACCGAGAGAGCTAGCAAAGGCAACGGCAACCATCAGGGAGGTCACACCACCGAGCGGGGCGAGGTTTTCCTGGCAGCTGACAGCGACAACAATGAAAATCGGAACAAGCAGACTGGCAGTAGAGGTGTGGCTCATGAAGTTCGCCATGAAGAGGCAGATAAAGCCACAGCCAATCATAAGGGCAAGCGGAGACCAAGTGTTGAACGGGATGGTCGCGATAAGGTGCTTGGCAAGGCCAGTACCCTGCAGACCAAGACCAAGGGCAAAGCCACCAGCCACGAGCCAGAGCACGTCCCAGCTCATCGCGTTCAGGTCTTTCTTGGTAATCACGCCGGTCAAGGCAAACACGGCCATCGGAATCATCGCAATCACGTTATCGTCGATACCATGATGGAGCCACTGGCTAGAAACCCACAGGAACACGCACACAGCAAAGGTAATGTAGACGATAATCGCACGCGGGCTCTTGTCGAAGCCTTCGGCACCATCAATCTTCAGGACCATTTCCTTCATCTTGATCGGGTAGAGCTTGAGCAAAAGGATCCAAGCAATCACCATAAGGACAATCACGTAAGGAACGCCGAACGTCATCCACTGGCCGAAGGAGATATCGAATCCACTTTCGCGCATGAAGTTCAGGGCAATGGCGTTAGGAGGCGTGCCGATCGGGGTACCCATACCACCGATGTTGGCACCAAGAGGAATAGCAAGAGCAAAAGCGGCTTTACCGCGGTCACTTTCATCAAACAGCTTGAGCACCGGGCCAAGGATGGCGAGCATCATGGCGGCGGTAGCGGTGTTGCTCATGAACATCGAGAACACGGCGGTAATGATCATGAGGCCGAGGAGCACCCACTTCGGGTCCCTTCCGAACGGCTTCAGGAGCACGCGTGCCAGGTTCTTGTCCATGTTGTACTTGCAGGCGGCAGCCGCAAGGAAGAACCCGCCCAGGAAGAGCATGATGATTGGGTTCGCGAACGTTGCCATGATGGCCTTGAACTTGAGTGGTTCCACACCTTCCACGCGGAACGGCATGAGCGCCGAGTTCGAAAGCGTGAGGATCATGAGCACGATGACGAGCATCGAGGTGGACCAGATCGGGAACGGCTGGAGGATCCAGTAGAGGGCCGCCATCACGAAGATAGCGATCACTCGAATCTCGAGGGGGTTCAGGGCATTGTCACCCACGAAGCCGAGGGCCTCGTACGGGACGAAAAGGGCAGCGATAGCAAGCACCGTTGCAATGATGAGTTTGATGAATTTTGCCTTTGTCATAGTGCGCCCAAATTTAGAAAAAGGCCGCGGGCATGGCAACGAAAAAGTCCGTTACAAGAAGGCCCGCCAGGGGTGGCGGGTCTCAGATAATTTTGGCAATTTTGGGCGATTTTCGCCTTTTTTAGGGTTATTTCACAAGGATACGGCCAGCACGCATCTGGCTACCCGCACGTACACGAAGCATGTAAATTCCCGGTTTCGGGGCATCGAGGGACACCTGGTTCGCGCCCTCCTGGGCCCGAGCGCCCGCACTGCGGACCACATTGCCCTTCAGGTCGAGCACATCCACACGCACCGCACTGCCCGCAAGGCCTTCACCCGCGACAAAGCCCACCTGGAGCATCGCCCCCGCCTGTACGGCCCTGAGGCCCTCAAGCGATTTCGAGAGTGCCACCTTCGGGGTGCCACCCACATAGACCGTCGCGGACTTCGATGCCGAAGTAAGCGCAACCTTCAGCGGAACGCCGTCCTGCATGCGAGTCCTTTTGCCGTCAACTTCCACATACACGTTAAGCCCGCGGGCTTCCAGGCCGGCAATTCCCGAAATCTCGAGGAATCCGTTACGTGCACTCGTGGCGGAAAGTTCCACGTTCCATTCGTATGCGGCGGAGGCCGTCTCGACCTTCACGCTCTTTGCAAGGCGCTTGCCGCCATCCACGATGGAGAGATTCACGCGGTCGCCCATACCCGCAGGCGGTTCCTCGGACTTCCAGGCGAACTTGCCCGCACCGAGCGTGTTCCAGCTATCCATCTTGCCGTTTGCATCGGAGAGTACAACCTGCAGCGTCCAGCCAAGCTTCCCGGATACGGGATTCGGGGCAGCCTTGTTCAGCGATTTACCTTCGCCAACCACACCATCGAGGCCAACCGTATCTACGAAAACAGGACTTGCCGATAGCGGCCAAGAAGCAACAGAAACTTTATTCACCTTGGCCCATACAGCTTCGTAAGGTTTCAAAGTATCGGCCGGAACGTACTGAGCAGTTTTCTCATCCCAGCGCCAGAATTCTACTGAAGGCGGAGCAAGCTTCATATTCTTTTCGTCTTCGAGCCACTCCAGATCCACATCCGGATTTTCCATCTCTTCTTCAACCCATTTCAGAACCACGGCAGAATCCACATGTTCCACGCCCAATTCGATGTACCATCCATAGGGGTTCGCCACGAGGTTCCAGCCGCTATTCACGCTGTCGAGAGTCCACGTTACATTTTCATCATCGAAGAAATCATCCTTCAGCACAAGCGGGCGACCTTCAATGGAACTGTACCAGTAGCCGCATTCCGGGTCCGGAACCTGCCCCTTCGTCAGTTCCTGGTACTGCCAGTACTTGCCATAGTTCCTGTCTTCTGCCCACCAGAAGAACTTCTCATCGCCATCCCACGAGAGTTCATCCATTTTCACGTTCGAGAGTGACACCATGTGCCAGGACTCGCCCCCAGCAATTTCATTGGCGACCTCAAAATCGCGTTCAAACACACTCGTGTCCGCGCCATCATACATCTGTGCGGTGAACAGGTAGTTGCCGCTCTTCAGCGGGTACTTTTCCCAGTTCAAGTAGCAACCGCTACGACTGCAGTAAACCGTAGTATCTTCGAGCGAGTCGCCATCGTCGTTTTCAAGCGTGAAATGGACCCAGGCATCGGAGTTCCTTACAAAACGCACGCCTGGGAACGAGAACCGCACGGCATTGCCCGACTGGACAAGCACGGGGCCGTCATCCTCGAGAGGTTCGCCGCTTTCGCTAAAGTAGGCCCGCAGTTCAAAGCCTTCGGGGCCATAAGAAATCATGGTTCCGTTCCCTATGGTTCCCGGCTTGCCGCCTTCCACCATGACAATGCTGTCCAGCACATACCCGCGAGCAGGCACAGCCTGCACTACCATCTCACCCGCATACGATGACGGCGGCAGGATCAGGCTACCGTCCGCACCGAACCGGTGGACTCGTTCCCTACCATCATAACTGTATTCGACAAGTTCCACGCTCCCGTTCTCGGATTCGGCGGTCACGGGCACATAGCGATTGCTATCTACGCATATCTGGGCATCGCGCCATACGGCATACATCTTCCTGGTTTCGTAGAGATTCTTATACAAGCGATCCCCGAATGTCATGACATGGGCATTAACGGAATCCACATCGGCATAGAAGGACCAGCCAGTCACACAGGCATCCGTCGTATAGATCCAGGTGGGCAGTTCCATCTGGTCGCCTGTATTGCGGACCTCCAGGGGGTCGCCCTGAGTAAAGTCTAAATCATAGAACAAGTCTTCGGCGCTCGTATTCAGCACGAGATCCACATTGATAATCTCGGCGAACTTTGCAACTAGGGTAGCGTCACTTCCAACCATGTGGTTCCATAATACCACAGGATCGTCTATATCAATAACAGTTTCCTCTACACCTCCAATCGCGTCATTGTTCCAGAAAATCTTCAAGCTATCAAGTACATAGCCTGGCTTGGCTTTTGCACCCACATGGAACAAGAACTGCGCATACTCTCCCTCAGGGATTTCCATCGAAGTCCCGTCGAAATCTTGCCGGAACACCAGCGTATCGCCATTCGGATTAATCAGGCGTTGCCAGAAATAGATTTCGCCACGGTCAGAACCACCCTCGTATTGCAGGGCAAGCGTTCTTGTTGACCCGATTTCCTCGCACCGTTCATCTCCCTGCATAGCCCAGGACCCATACAAACTAAACACATTGTCCGTCACTTCGACCTGTTCCAGGAGTTCCCCAGACAGCATGTCAAATTCACCTGGGCGGTCGGAAGTAATTCCCCACCCGTTGAAGCAAGCTCCTGTACTGTACAGGGTAGGCAATTTCGCGTTATCGGAATCTTCGCGAGAATATACAATCAGGGAATCCGTATACCCGCCAACAAACACCGGAAAATCTCCCGCATTCACATCGAAGTCGATGGCATAGGGAACGGCCTCTACTTCGGGAGTCAGGAACAAAAGGAAGTTGCCTCTTCTCGCATTGGCTTCGACAATCGCCACCGCGAAGCTATCCATGTTCAGCATCTCGTCGCTATCGAGTTCGGTCGACCAAACCATCGTTTCACCATTCGGGGAAACGTTCGAAAAGGCTTCAACAAAATCTTTCGCACCCGTAAAATTGGCACCGGACGCTTCGTATACCTTCTCGCCCACGCATTGGCCCATAGTGAAGTTAAAGTCGTAGCACTGTTCAATAACAGAAGAGATTTCTCCATTCATAACCCACAAGTCTACTTTCCAGTTCTTGAAGATAAAGCCGCGTTCCACTTCTGCGCTGAACCTGGAATACATGGGCTTGGTGGCCCCACCATTGCTTCGCGTAACAATCGCATAGTCATCGCTATAAAGTTCCCCGTCCTTATAGCCATACCCCTTCAGGGTAATGCCGAACCGATCTTCACCTGAAACAATGTTCACCCTCGGGACCATCTCGTTGTCTTCAGAGGTATAAATCACATGGAGCGTACTGGAAATGCCCACCATGTTATTATTTTCTTCGTACAACTGCCCAATCGCCTCGGAGAACGTAAACATCCTCTCCTCGGAATCGAAGGGAGTCTGTTCCTGCATCTGGCAGATATCGTAATACTCGCTATTTTCGTCACAAGTCACCGTCACCTTAGTCGCATATACTTCCGTTTGCGTTTCATTGAGCATCAGGAATACAGGCGGGACAACGGATTTGTCACCAAAGCGGCTAACTCGCGTCACCTTCGGCCACAAATAAATCGTAGAGAAGCCGGCGTCGTCCAGGCTCTTGATAGTCCCGTCTTCTGGATCCTCAAATTCGTACACGATGTCAAATACACGGTCTTCGCCTGTCGAATAAGAATAATCACCGTAAAACCTTACCATTTCCAAGTCGACAGCCATGGAACCGTCGACAACACCGCGGGACATATCGGTAGTCAAGGCCTTCACGCGCTGGGCAAATTCCCTATCCACCTGTCCATTGCTTTCGGTGTAGGCAACCAGAGTATACACCATCATGGTGCCCATATTGGTGGTTCGGCTGCTTTCATGGAGATAGGGCTCCAAAAGCGACTTGTCATCTTCGGAAAGTTCGGAGTAGAAATCGGAAATGTCAACATTCACCCGGTATACGGTTCGGCCTTCACCGACATTCGCACAAACATGAGGGAGAGAGCCGGTTTCGTTTTCCCAGCAGGATGCCCGCTGGTTTTGCGTAACGGGGGACGGTTTTTCCTGGTTCATCACGTAAGTCATCAAGCGCGATGTCATCTCCGATTCGCTAATTACACCGTTCTGTACCGAATCTCCATCGACAACGATTGCGCCCGTGCCGGTCACTTTCAGCTTGCCCGTCGGCGAAAGCTGCGACGAACCGGATTCTATTGCATTGCGGTAGTTGTGCGACACATTGTAGTTGTAATTTCCCGAGAAATAGCTTCCATGATCCCACGATTCCACCGCCGTCGCACCCAAGATTAACGCGCCCAACGGACTCGCAGCATTCGCATCTCCCGTGCCATAATGGAGGTTCGCATAGACAAAAGTGCCTTCGCTGGAAGACTCGTCAGAAACGACACTTCCGATGACAAAGCCTACGGTATCGATACTGGCCAAAATATTTCCAGCGCTCACATTCTCGTAGGCAAGCAAAGTCATGGAATAAGATTCACCAACCAAGCCACCAACGGCACCCGACCCATCGAAGCCCTCTGCGGAAACACGGATATTGCCTTCGACTCTCGACTTGCTGATTTCGCTTGAAGTCATAGATGTACTTACATACCCGACAAGGCCACCCGCATACAGGGCGTTCGCCCTGCTCGACGATATGGAAATGAGATCTTCTCCTTCGGGAGCCTTGACCAAAGCCGATGTAATCGCCATTTTACCACGATCAGCAGAATTGGACGATATACTGAGATTGCCGACAATACCGCCAGCATAAATATTTCCTTCCGACGATCCATTCAGGGAAATTGTCAGAGAGTCCTGGTTAGAGAGCAAGCTCCCGTCCGTGAACCTGCCAAACCCCACGATGCCTCCCATCATCCGGTCGCTATTTCCGGTACCCGTACTGGCAATCGTACCCGAAATGTGGTTCTTCCCGGTACGGACTCTGCCCCCGTCTTTCAGCTGGGCAAAACCGACGATACCGCCCAAGCGCTGTCTCTGGTCGTTCGCCGCAGAAATGCGGACATCAAAGATGCTATTTTCGGCGACAACAGAATCGATAGACATCGCAAAGCCGACAACACCACCGACATTCAAGATGTTCTCGTTGGAGGCTAGCCCCTCGAATTCAAACAAGACATTGTTTTCGACACTCTGGACCTCAACTTGTCCCGAGGTCGCTCCCGCAGCCATACCGACAAGGCCGCCCACAAACGTGCCGGACTCATTTTCCCTGAACTTGGCAGAAACCGTATTCGACCAGAGAGCGACTCCCGCTAGCGCAAGCCCAACCCTTCCAACGAGCCCACCCGCGATGGGAGCATCAATCTCTACATCGACATTCGCCCCCTGGATCGTGAAAGTAGAAATCGTCTGCGCAGCCTGGGAAGTACTGACTGTGAAGGTATCGATACCGATAATACCGCCTGCAACATTTTCCGCTATCACCTTGGCGTTCTGGATGTAGATATCACTGTAATCCACCTTCGAACTCTGCGCAGCAACCACACCGGCAACTGCATTTTCCCCGGTCGCTTTCAAATATACTCCGTCAAAACGGAGGTTCTTTATCTGCGCATTTTCAAGGGTACCGGCCCTAGAATGCTGGTTACCGTCATAATCACCGTACCCCTGGAAAAACGACACCAGCGCCCTTGAGGCATCCGTCGTATTGCAGAAGCCCCTGATTGTATTGCCTTGGCCATTCACGACAATAGGTATCTGGGTCATCGAGGGGTCGTACGGAATGTATATCGGGGCAAATTCGGTCACGCAGGTCGTGTCACCACCGGCAACCTCAAAACCGCCCAAGTCGAGGTCTGTCTCGAAGCGGATTTCGACTCCCTCACAGAACGTTCCATATTCATTGCGGCAGTTCGAAATCGAGGTAGCAAGATCAGTGTTAAAGTCTTCCTGGAAGCCCCCCATACCCGTCCAGTGGTTGGGGATTTCATATCCCGACTCAAAGTCGAGAACACTTTCATATTGGGCAATGGAACACACGTACGTGTACTGTTGCGGGTTTCCTTCCGAAGAATTTGCCGAACAGCGATACCCATACATGCTATCCGCAAAGACGTCGACCGACATAACGGCGCACAAGAACGCCACCAATATAAAAGAACTCGAGTTCAACTTCATAGATGCCTCGTTTTTTTATCAAAATAAATAAAATATTCCCACTCTGGGTAAAGTTCTTTTTTCACTGTGCCCGATTTCACATTACAAGCCACAAATAATGTATTTACGCTCACATCTCGGTGAGCCTGCAGGCAGGAAGCACCCGTTTTTTCTAAATTTACGCCGGTTTTGAACCATTTCCAAGGAGTCAGGATGTTCAAGAAGATTATTCTCGCGCTTACCGTTGTCGCTAGCGCAAGCTTTGCCACCTGGGACTACTATCCCATACCGGATTCCACGCACGGAAGTGCCGAAGCAGGGCTGTACTATGACAAGGACCACAAGTGGTCACAGGCCGGCCTCAAGATGGGCGCCCGTTTTACCATGATCAAGCACCTCGAAATCGCGCTGACCGAATGGGGCTACCAGTTCTGGAACGAAGAAGACTGCTCGGGCTGCGTTAACGGCGGCGACGGCGTCCGCGACCTCACTATCGGCGTACGCTACGAAGTTGCCCCGATGGTTACGGCATTCCTCGACCTGAACCTCCCCGTGGGCGATGACGAATACGACGGTGCTGGCACGCACCCCCCTTCAAGCAGCGAAACCTCCCTCTACTTTGGTGCCCAGTTCTCGGCACCGACAAAACTGGCCGGTTTCAAGTTCGGCACCGAAGCAGGCTTCCTCTGGGGCTTCGAGCATGACAACCACGAACGCGGGCTAGACATCCATATCGGCGCAGAAATGGGTTACACCATCCCGAACGTTGGTCTGACCCCCTATATCGGAATGCTCCTCAAGTACCGCCTCACCGAGAGCGTCTGGTACGATGCCAAGGACACCGAACACGGTTACGACGACCGCAGGTCCCGCCAGTACAACCTCTGGCTGGGCATTGCCTACGACATCACCCCGCTAATCACCGTGAAGGCGCACTTCATATTCCGTAACGAGAAGTACAAGGGCGTATGGGATGACGGCAACCCGCACCACCACGGTGGCGACGCCGACGGCCTCTACATGGCGGCTGTCTTCAATTTCTAGCAAATTCACATAATTTAGCAGCAATACAGTTGCAGACTTTATGACGGTGCGGGCAAAATCCGTGCCGTTTTTTGTTTTTTGGGCCAAAATCACGCTTTTTTCACACACTAACATTTTTTTAGGGCAAAATGTCGCTTTTTATATTATATTTTTCTACAAAACCTTAAACAATAGGAGTAAACATGCTCAAGAAAATCATTTTGGCAGCGGTTGTCGCAGCTACGGCTTCCTTTGCCCAGATCAACTTCGGTGTCCACGCGGGCCTCGACATGAACACTTTCTGGGGTGATGACACCGAAGACGCCTCTAGCGGTATCGGTTTCCAGGCTGGTGCTGCCGCCAAGATTTCCCTCCCGCTGCTCCCCATTACCGTTGCGCCGGAAGTCTTGATTGACATGCGTAACTTCGATGTGAGTGATAAAGTCGTCATGACTGAATGGGCCTTGGACATTCCGGTGCTCGTTCGCTTCTCCCTGCTTCCGATCCTCTACATCGAAGCCGGTCCGGAAATCGCATTTAACCTGAGCACTACTGCCGAAGATGATGATGGTCACGAAATCACGGAAAAGCAGCTAGAAGCGATTTTCCCCGATTTCAACACCTTCGAATTCGACCTCGTCTTCGGCGTGGGTACGGGCATCGTTCCCTTCGTTGACATCGACTTCCGCGTGATTCTCGGTATGACAAGCTTCTTCGATGATCCGGAAATCGGCGATCCGCTGGATATTTCCAACATGCAGTTCGCCCTCGGCGCAACCTACTGGTTCTAGTCGATACAGTTAGCGTATAGCATTTAAAAAGAGGCGTGCAGCAATGCACGTCTTTTTTTGTTTTATTTGTAAAGTGTTATTTCACGTCGTATTCGGGAATCGGCAAACTCTCGCCAGATTTCATGGCAGCGTCAAGTTTCTTGGACTTTTCCGGGTCAAGCCACCAGTAAACCGGGATGGCGTCTTCGCGGTTGAAATGGTCCAGCACCTTCTCGGGCGTACCATAGCGGTTCCAGTACAAAATGCGGTGGTGGTCGCACTGCCACATGAGCACGTACGGCACAATTTCCGCAAGGCGGTTATCCAAAGCCTTCAGGATTTCGTTCCTCTTCGCAAGGTCGAATTCAGTCTTCTGCAGGTCAATGAGGCTATCCACCACCTTGTCCTGCACGCCGGCGAGGTTGTTCGTACCCTTATCCATCGCGGTCTTTGAATGCCAGCTGGCTTCGGGGTCGCGGAGGCGGCCTGCACCCCAGTTCACCCAGTACAAATCAAAGTCGGCATCATCGAGGCGCTTGCGGAGCGTGCTCTGGCTCATCTGCTCAATGGTCGCCACCACGCCCACCTTCTTCAGGTCTTCCTGGAACAGCGTGAGGTGGCGCAGGTCTTCCTGGCTCGTAATGAAGTTAATCGCAAACGGCTTGCCATCCTTCTCGAGAACGCCCTGGGCATTCACCTTGTAGCCCGCCTCCGCAAAGAGCGCGCGGGCGCTATCCGGATTGAACGTGTAGAGCGGCGCCGTCGGGTTCTGGTTGCCCTGCCACAGGTCGGGGTAGTAACTGTTCAGCAAGAAGTACTGACCGAACATGTACTTTTCGTTCATCGCCTCGCGGTTCAAGAGCATGCTCAATGCACGGCGGACGCGCACATCCTGGAACTGCGGCTTGCGGAGGTTGATGGCCATGCCCTGGAAGCCGATGGGTTCCTTGTTGAAGATGCGCTGCTTCACGGCCCAGCCCTTCTTGACGGCGTCAAAATCCGTCTGTTTCATCCAGATGCTGCTCGTGTAGATGGCGTAGGCGTTGAAGTCCTGCTTCTTGAAGGCTTCGAGAGCCTTCGTCTGGTCGTTCATGAAGCGGTAGCGGATCTTTTCGAAGTTGTACTTGCCACGGTTCCAGTTCTTGTGGAAACCCCACCAGTCGGCGCGGCGCGCGAGTTCTACGTAGCGGTCTTCGCGGAAAGTCTTAATCTTGTATGGGCCACTGACTACCGGGAACTCGTAGCGGATCTGGTTGAAGTCCTTCCCTGCCCAGGCGTGCTTGGGGAACGCGAGCATGCCCGCCGCTTCCCAGAAGTTACCCCAGTGCGACTCCTTCGCGGTCATCTTCACCGTGAGGCTGTCGACCACCTCGGGGCGGTCGAAACGGCTAAGCCCGACCTTGAAAATCGGGGTGAGGTTCTTTTCGTCCATAATGACATCGTAGTAGAACTGCACATCTTCGGCGGTGACGGGCTTGCCGTCGCTCCACCGAGCCCGCGCATCCACGTGGAAGGTGAACGTCTTGCCGTCTTCGCTCACACTCCAGTTGTCGGCGAGGATACCGACTTCGCGGTCCTCGGTGGAGTGCAGACTCACGAGCGGTTCGAACATCATGCCCATGAGCTCGGCGGAGAAACTGTTGTAGTCTTCCCACATGTTGAAGGACTTCGGCATCGCGGAACCCCAGAGGGTAATCGTGCCGCAGGGGCGGGCATCCTTCGAGGCCACCGGGTCGAACTCGCCCGTGGCAGTGGAATCGACCGGCAGTTCTGGGCAGTTCAGGTCAGCGGACTTTGCAGACTTTGCGCCCTTGGAGCCCTGCTCGTTGCAGGCGGTAAGGGCCATCGCCGATACCATCAGGGATGCCAGTGCCATGCCATAAAACTTCATATTCTTCATTCCTCATCCTCTCATATAATACGTTTCGGGCCTGGATCCTTCGACTTCGAGCCTGCGGCTCTTCGCTCAGGATGACACTCCCGCACATTTCGCATTACGGTCTAAAGTACCTTTTGGGCTTGACGGGTTTCTCGCCGGACGGCTGCGGGGCGTTCTTCGCCCGTTCCGCCTCCTCGGCCCTGAGCATCTCGAGCGTCACGCGGGCAGCTTCCTGCTCCGCCTTCTTCTTGTTCGGGCCCGTCCCACGGCCATAGACCTTTCCGTTCACGTGAACCTCGGCGGTAAACACCTTCTCGTGCTCCGGCCCCGATTCGTCCACAATCTTGTACTCCGGCGAGGCGTGCATCGTGCTCCCCTGGGTGTATTCCAGCAGGGCGCTCTTGTGGTTCACAAAGTCGTCGGCGCTCATGATTTCCGCCACCCTCGGGAAGTGGAACCGGTTGAGTATCGCCCGGACCTCGTCGAGCCCGCCATCCAGGTACACCGCCCCGAGCACCGCCTCGTAGGCATCAGCAAGGATGCTCTCCTTGCCCCGACCGCCCATCTTGGCCTCGGACTTGCCTATCTTGACGTACTCGCCCAGGTCCCATTCCTTGGAGGACTGTGCGCAGGCATGCCCCGAAACGATGGCGCTCTTGCGCTTCGAGAGTTCGCCCTCCGGGTCGTTCGGGAACATCTTGTACAGGTACTCCGTGGTGAGCATGTTCAGCACGGAATCGCCCAGGAACTCGAGCCGCTCGTTGTTGCTCGTGTACGAGAGGTCCTTCCCCATCAGGTAGGACCGGTGCACCAGGGCGTGTGCCAGCAGTTCCGGTTCGCGGAACCGGTACCCGAGCTTCGCCTCAAGCCCGTCACCGGACTTCTGGCGAAACCAGAGTTTTAAGACTTTATGCAAAAGGGTTTGATTTTCCATAGGCGGTAAAGAAAAAAAGGGCAACCCGTCAGGGGCCGCCCTATTTAGTCCTGTTTTCGAAGAACCCGGCTAATTAAGCCTTCTTGGCTTCGATGAAGGCGACCACGTCAGCAACCTTCTGGAACTTTTCAGCGTCAGAATCGAGGATTTCGACTTCGAATTCGTCTTCGATAGCCATCACGAGTTCGACGCGATCGAGAGAGTCAGCACCGAGATCGTTGCCGAATTCGGATTCGGGCTTCACGTCTTCGGCCTTAACGCCCAGCTTGTCAACGATAACAGCGGTGACCTTCTTGAAAATTTCTTCGTTCATTGTAATCTCCATTTGGATTGATTGTTTGATTTAAAATTTAGTAAAAAACGCCTAGGCGTTCAACCCCCCGTCAACCCCCAGAATCTGGCCTGTGATGTAGCAGGCATCATCGGAGGCCAAAAAAGCGACCGCATTGGCCACATCTTCGGGCTTTCCGATACGTCCGAGGGGAATCTGGGCTGCATATTTTCCCTTGGTGGCGTCGTCCATCGCGGCGGTCATGTCCGTCCCGATAAAGCCGGGAGCGATGGCGTTCACGGTAATGCCTCGGGAGGCAAATTCCCTGGAATTCGAGCGGGTCATACCGATAATGCCCGCCTTGGCTGCGGCGTAGTTGGCCTGGCCGGCCTGGCCACGCAGGGCGTTGATGCTCGAAATATTGATGATTCGGCCGGTACGCTTGCCCATCATGGTACGGGCGACGGCACGGGTGCAAAGGAATACGGAACGCAGGTTCGTGGCGATCACGGCGTCAAATTCCTCGTCCTTCATGCGCATCAGGAGGCCGTCACGGGTAATTCCGGCGTTATTGACCAGGATATCGACCGTGCCCATGTCCTCGATAATCTGCTTGAAGACCGTCTGGACCGTCTCGGAGTCGGCAACGTTGCAAGCGTAGCTCTTGACCTGCACCCCAAGTTCGGCGGAAAGTTTGGCCGCCAGGTCTTCCTTGACCGAGGTGGAAAGGATGGCGACGTCGGCGCCTTCGCTGGCGAGCTTGGTCGCAATGGCGAGACCGATACCGCGGGAGGCACCGGTGACAATGGCTTTTTTACCTGTAAGTTTACCCATTTTACTACCCCTTTAAAGCCTGGAAGGCTTCGATGGTTTCGACCGGAGTGACCTTCACATCACGGCTAATCTTGCGCATGAGGCCCATGAGCACCTTGCCCGAGCCCACTTCCACGCCCTGGGTCACGCCCAAAGACATGGCCTTGTTCATGCAGTCGTTCCAACGGACGGGGCTTACCAGCTGGCGCACCAGCAGGTCGGCAATTTCGCTGCCCTTGGTAACGGGTTCAGCTACCACGTTGGCAATCACCGGCTTTTCTACATCCTTGAAGGTGGTCTTTGCAATAGCTTCGGCAAGGCCTGCCTGGGCGAACTGCATCAGCGGGCTATGGAAAGCTCCCGAAACGGCCAGCGGAATGGCCTTGATGCCTGCGGCACCGCAGTTTTCCACAAGCTTGTTCACACCGGCAACGGCACCGGACACCACAATCTGGCCCGGGCAGTTGATGTTGGCCGGAACCACCACGCCGGCATCCTTCACCGCCTCGCAGAGTTCCAGAATCTTGGCCTCGTCCTGACCCA
>JAGAAW010000141.1 GCA_017615055.1 Fibrobacter sp. | reverse complement strand
ACTCTTGGTTGCTTGTTTTGCAGATGCCAGTCCGCATTTCAAATCTAACCAAGAGTTTTTTATTCCCTCAAGGACGTAACGCCAGAAGGCTCTTTTGAACCACCCGCCTAGCGGGTGGTTTTCGGTTCATACAAAAAATCCCCGCTCATGGCGGGGATAAAAAAAGAACCCTGCCGGAACAACCGACAGGGTCTTTTAATTGCATGGAGGGCGGCGCTTGACCGCCTGCTACAAGAATTAGTCGAGCGTGTGGACCAGCAGGCCGTCACGCAGCTTGGGTTCGAACCAGGTGCTCTTCGGCGGCATGATCTCGCCCGCATCGGCGATGTTCATGAGCTGGTCGAGAGTCGTCGGGTACATTGCGAACGCGCAGGCGCATTCACCGCTGTCGACGCGCTTCACCAGTTCGCCGAGACCGCGGATGCCACCGACGAAGTCGATACGCTTGGAGGTACGCGGGTCGTCAATGTCGAAAATCGGCTTCAGCACGAGCTTCTGGAGCAAGGCCACGTCGAGGCTGTCGACCGGGCCCAGGTTCTTAAGGAACTTGTCCTTGAACGTGCAGGCGTACCACTTGCCCTGCAGGTACATATTCACCTGGTTCTGCTTTGCCGGGTGCTGCATCTCGGCGAGCGGCTCAATATCGAACACCTGCTTCAGGTCTTCCATGAGCTGCTCCGGCGTACGGCCGTTCAGGTCCTTCAACACGCGGTTGTAGTCGAGAATCTTGAGCTGCGTGCTCGGGAAGAGGATGGCGAGGTAGCGGTTGTATTCTTCCTCGCCCGTGTTCTTCGGGTTCTGCTCCGCACGGTAGCTTGCGGCGCGGGCACCGGCGGCACTGCGGTGGTGGCCGTCAGCGATGTAGCTAACCGGAATCTGTTCAAAGCTCTTGCGGATAGCGGCAATCTCGGCGTCGTCGTCGATAATCCAGACCGTGTGGCCAAAGCCGTCACCATCGCTCACGAAGTCGTAGACAGGCTTGCGCTTGGTAACAGCACCGAACAGGTCGAACTGGCCATTGTCGCGGTAAGTGAGGAACACCGGACCGGTATTGGCGTTGGTATCGAGCACATGGCGCAGGCGGTCTTCTTCCTTGTCGGCACGGGTAAGTTCGTGTTTCTTGATAATGCCGTTGAAATAGTCGGCGGCGGGCACGGTGCACACCAGGCCGTACTGTTCGCGGCCGTTCATCGTCTGGCGGTAGACGTACAGGCAATCCTTCTTGTCGTGCGCAATCACGCCTTCGGCAATCATCTTGTCGAGGTTTGCACGGGCATGCGCGTAGACCTTCGGGTCGTACGCATCGACGCTGTCGTCAAGTTCCAGTTCCGCGCGGGTCACGCGCAGGTAGGAATGCGGGAGCCCTTCGGCCATGGCCTTGGCTTCGGCGCGGTTCATCACGTCGTAAGGGAGAGCGGAAATGTCCTTGGCCTCGGCGGGGTTCACCGGGCGAAGGGCCTTGAACGGATAGATGTGCATCATGGGCTTCTTTCCTTTGTGAGATTCCTTGATTAAAACTTCATCCTCGGAAATGAGGTTATGGATATAGCCGGTCTTGCCTTCAATCCACTTCTTCTTGCGGTAACCCACCACGAAATACGCAATGAAGAAGAAAATGAATCCGGTGATAGCGGCAACGATGGTAATGCCTATCATGAACGCGAGCAGGTGCCCTGCGGCGTTTTCCCAGAGGTTCTTGATAATATCCAGGCAGTTGCGGATGGACATGCGTTCGAATTCACCCAAAAAGTCGAACTTGATCGGGGCGGGGTCAACAATCTTGCAACCGATATAATAACCCGAGGGGTAGAATATGCCGAACTGGGTCACGGGGTTTGCCACAAAATCGGCCACGACACCCGGAACTTTCGGCAGGCGGAACAGCGCGCAGAGGGCGACCGTCAGAATAATGGCAAAACCAATCGTGGGCCAAACACCAATAAACACGCCGATAAACACCGACCACGCGACCTTGAGGGAATCCTGGCGGCGCGGGAACATGCGGTTGTAGTAGATTCGGCTCAGGCACTTGTACTTGGATTCCGGATTGCGCCTGACATGTGGGTGACGAATTTTCATAAGCGGGCACAAAAATAGAAAAATATCAGCCTCCCTGCAAAGGGAAACATGATTTTTCTCACATGCCGAAAATATCGCCGTTTTTTTGTATTTTTGCGGCATGAAGCACGCAATTTCAAAGGAAGGATTCGAGAAGTACAAGGCGGAATGGGAGCACCTCAAGTACGTGGAGCGCCCCGCCATGATAAACCAGGTACAGGCTGCCGCCGCCGAGGGCGACCGAAGCGAGAATGCCGCCTACACGTACGGACGCATGCGCGTGCGCGAAATCGACCGCAGGCTGCGTGAACTCGACCGCATCATCGACGGTGCGAACATCGTGGAGATATCCGCCCCCGAGGACGGCTCCATCCGGTTCGGCGCGACCGTAAAGTTGCTCGACAAGAAGACAAAGCGCGAAAAGACCTACAGTATCGTAGGCGAAAAGGAAATTGACCCGCTACAGGGCCGCATCAGCCTCAAGTCGCCCATTGGCGAAGCCCTCGTCGGCAAAAAGAAGGGCGAAACCGTGCAGGTGCAGGCCCCCCGCGGCACCATCACGTACGAAATCCTGGATGTAACCTACAACTGATAATTGATTATCCATCATCAATCATCCATCATCAATTATCAATCATGTTTATTGACACGCATTGCCACATAGATTCCTACGAACGGCACGCCGGAGAAAGTTTTGACGCGCTACTCGCCCGCCTGCGCGACCCCGCAACGGCGGCAAGCGGGCTGGCTCTCCCCGAGGCGTTTATCCACGTGGCATGCGACCCGGCGGACTTTGACCGCGCACGCGAACTCTCCGAGAAATACCCTAACGTATACGCCGCATACGGAATCCACCCGGAATACGTGGATACCGAGACTCCCGAAGACGAAGCCCGCATGCTCGAAATGCTCAGGCACCCCAAGTGCGTTGCCTGCGGGGAATTCGGGCTAGACTACCACTACGACCCGGAGTCCCGCCCGCGGCAGGTTGCCCTATTCGAGCGCCACCTGCAACTGGCGCTCACAAGCGGAAAGCCCATCGTACTCCACCTGCGCGAGGCAGACGATGACGCCCTCGCCGTACTGCGCAGTGCCGACCTACGCGGGAAAAACGTCCACGTGCACTGCTTTACCGGCACTCCTAAATTTGCGGAAGCACTCCTCGCCCTCGATGCGAACATCTACATCGGGTTTACCGGCATCATCACGTTCAAGAACGCGCAGAACGTGCGCGACGCGGCAGCACTCGTGCCGCAAGACCGCCTGCTTCTAGAAACCGACTCCCCCTACATGGCGCCCATCCCGTACCGAGGCAAGCCCTGCCACTCCGGCCACATTCCCTTTATTGCAGACAAACTTGCGGAAGTAAAAGGAAAGCCCGTAGAAGAAATCTACAGGCTCTGTCGCGAAAACACGCGCCGCTGTTACGGAATCTAGGCTATCTGCGCACCGGCAGGCACCGCGCCACCCGCATAGTGCGCTTCCATGTACTTAAGCGCATCATCAGGCGAAAGCGGTTCGCTGAAGTAGAATCCCTGGATATTGCGGCACCCCTCGCTGCGCAAGAAGTCCAACTGTTCCTCGGTTTCCACGCCCTCGGCAATCAGTTCCAGGTTCAGGGACTTCGCAATACCGATAACCATCTTCGCAAATGCGGCATCTTCTTCGTCATCGGCCACGTGGTCCACGAAAGACTTGTCCATCTTGAGCGTATGCACCGGCAGGTGCTTGAGGTAAGCAAGGCTGCTGTAGCCCGTCCCAAAATCATCGATAGAAATCTGCACGCCCATGCACGAAAGTTTGCGCATGATGTCCGCAGCCTTCTCCACCTCGCATGTCGCCGTATATTCGGTAATCTCGAGCTTCAGGTTACGCGGGTTCAGGTTCGTCTCGGCAAGCACGCGCTTCACGTCCTCGACCATCGATTCCATTGCGAACTGCTTCGCCGAGAAATTCACCGCGACACGGATGTCCTTGTACCCCATATCCACCCACTTTTTCGTCTGGATGCACGCCATCTTCAGGATAAGCGCGCCCATCGGCACGATAAGGCCGGTTTCCTCGGCCAGCGGGATAAATTCTGCCGGCGAAACGATTCCATGCTCGGAATTGTTCCAGCGGACAAGCGCCTCGAAACCAACAATCCGGTCTGCATCGCTAATATCGATGATGGGCTGGTACATCAGCACGAATTCCTGGGCCTGGATGGCACGGCGGATCTCGTACTCAAGCTTGTAGAGTTTCATCGCCTTCTCGCGGATGCCGCCCGTCACGAACTGGATGCCCCCATGCTGGCCGCTCTTCTTGAGGTTGCGGAGCACGGCGTTCGCGCTCGCCAGCACATCCTCGACGCAGTCCACATCGCTATTCAGGACAACCGCCATCGATGCACTCACAAAGAGTTCACAACCGTCAAGCTGGATAGGAGCCTTGATTTTCGAGTGAATCTGCTTTACCTTCGAAAGCAGGTCCTCGCGCACCTCGGTGCCATGGATGTCATGCAGGATAACCGCGAAAACGTCTGGCCCGATACGCGCCAGAACATCGTCCTTGCCGCAGGTCGCCTTGATGCGTTCCGCTACCACGCGGAGAACGTTATCGCCAAAGTTGATGGAATAGGACGCGTTTATCGCCCCGAAACTGTCGATATCCAGGAGTGCCACGCCAAAGGTGTAGCCCGGCTTCTGGGCGGCCATATCCACGTCGACCTTAAGCTTTTCGAGGAAGAACTTGCGGTTATACACGCCCGTAAGCGCATCCTGGTAGGCGTAGTAGTACTTTTCGCGGGCAATGGCAGACGTATCGCTTGCGGTTATGGAACCGATAACGCGGATAGGCCTGTTCTCGGAATCCATCTGCAGGCGCCCCGCAATCATAATCTCTTCGGGCTTGCCCTTCATCGGCGAAGAAAGCCGGAGCACCTCGGAAAAGTCCTCGCCCGTCTCGAGCGCCTTCATGAACTTTTCCCTGAACGCGACCCAGTCACTCTCCATCACGTACGATTCGAGCGCCGAGAACGAATCTTCAAGAAGTTCCTTCGCGCCAATCAGTTCGGCCACGCGGTTAGACCAGTACACCTTCCCCGTCGAAACGTTAAACGTCCAGAAGCCCTCGTGCGACACGTCAATCATCATCTGATGGAGTTCACTCTGCTCGTGCAGGTCCTTCTGGAAGTCGCGAACGGGCTCGGTATCCACCTTCGTCGGGATTTCCACGTCGGTACGCATCTTCTTGCGGTTACCTACCGTGGGGAACGTGTAGAACAGTGAAAGGTACGCAATAAAGATGATTGCAACGAAATAAGGGACAAACGCAATCACATGCTTAGAAAAATGCAGAATATCAGGCACAAATGCCGCGAACATAAAGCACGCGAACAGGAGCGCAAAACGGAGGATTTTGTGTTCGTCAAAAAGTTTCATCTATATGGCACCCAATATGCATAAAATAACTCGAAAACCGCAATTTAGATTATTCCCGATTGAATTAAAGCAATTTTGTAAGTAAAAAACCGCTCCAAAAGCGAGTATTCCAATATGGAATATGAGACAAGGGAGGGTTACAAACCCTCCCTAAGACCCTCCCGACACTTAATAATCCGCTTTCATTCAAGTCGTATGCTTATGGTCTGAGCGGATTATTTGCGTGGGCACCTTCGGTGCAATAATGACAAAAGTGGGTAAAAAAAGCCCCCCGGCTTTTGACCGGAGGACTTTTTAGAGTGGTAATTTCCTTCGGAAATTACACAGCGCCCTGCCACTTCATGGCATCGGCAACCTTGAGGAAGCCGGCGATGTTTGCACCCATCACGAGGTTGCCCTTCTGGCCGTACTTGACAGCGGCAGAGGAAGCAGCGGCGTAGATGCTCTTCATGATGCCTTCGAGTTTCTTGTCGACTTCTTCGAACGTCCAGGAGAGGCGTTCGGAGTTCTGAGACATTTCGAGGCCGGAGGTAGCAACGCCACCAGCGTTAGCAGCCTTAGCAGGTCCAAAGAGAACGCCAGCCTTCTGGAAGGCTTCGATAGCTTCCGGAGT
>JAGAAW010000140.1 GCA_017615055.1 Fibrobacter sp. | reverse complement strand
GAAGTAGTTCGGCATCGTCTTGATGGCGTTTTCGATGTAGGCCTTGTCGGCACCCTTTTCGGCAACCACGTAAACGAGGCGGGTGTGCTTCTGGCGCGTGGTGAGTTCGGGCATCGAACCGCTGCGGACGGCGTCGAGAGCAGCCCTAACCGGGCAGGTGTACTGCTTGGCATTCTTCACGCCCTTGATACGGCGAACGGCGTCGCTGTGGCCCTGGCTAACGCCCTTGCCCCAGAACGTGTAGTCCTTGCCTTCCGGGAGAATGGACTGGGCGTACACGCGGTTCAGGCTGAACATGCCCGGGTCCCAACCCACAGAAATCATGGCGATCTTGCCGGCGCGCTTGGCAGCGGCGTTCACGGCAGCGAAGTGCTGCGGAATCTTGGCGTGCGTGTCGAAGGAGTCGATCACGTTGAACATGGCGGCATACTTCGGGGTGAGCACCGGCAGGTCGGTAGCAGAACCACCGCAAATGATGAGCAGGTCAACCTTGTTCTTCCAGGCTTCCATCTTGGAAACGTTCAGCACCGGGACGCCTCGAGTCTGGATCTTGACCGTAGAGGGGTCGCGACGGGTAAACACGGCGACAAGTTCCATATCCGGAGCCTGCTTGATGGCGCATTCCACGCCACGGCCGAGGTTACCATAACCAAGAATTGCAATTCTTTGGGTTTTCTTTTTGGTGGTTTTCTTTTGCATAATAAGTTCCTTGAAAAATTTTTGCGGAAATAATATAAAAAACTTTAAATTCCCGTGCTACCGAAGCCGCCACGGTCGGCGCCCTCAAGAGTCCCCTCTTCAAATACCAGTTGGGGCTGCTGTTCCATGATGCGGAACTGCGCGATGCGGCTCCCCTTCTCGATGGTCACGTCCTCGGTGGCATAGACCGGCATTTTCCACCAGTCGTTCGCGCCACAGTAGCTGGAATCGACCACGCCCACGGAATTCGCCTGCAGAATCTTGAAGTTCTTGAACGTAGAACTGCGCGGGGCAATGTGCGCCTCGTAGCCTTCCGGGAGTTTCATGGCCACCCCCAGGTGGATCAGGCGGAACTCGCCCTTCTTGAGCGTCACGGTCTCTGCCGCCGCCAGGTCAATCCAGTCCGACTTGCCGCCCACATACGTAAGGCGCGGAATGGAATCGTCGAGATATTGAATTTTAATCGTCTTCGTGGTCATGAAGTCCTACCGAGTTCCAGGCATGAATATATCAAAGTCGCGCTGAATCCTTTCGCCATTCGACTGATAAAAATTGTCGCCCAAGTAATAATCACAAATAACTTCTCTCATGCGAAGAAATTCCTTAAGAGAATGACTTCCCCGTTGGGCATCGATGGTCAAGTCAAGCAATTCCAAAGCACGAAAAACGGCACGTTCCGTCTGTTCCTTGTTGCCTTTCCCTTTCCAGCGGTTTGCACGCGAAATTTCACTCCCAATATTCAACATCTGAAGCGAAAGTGGCATCTCAGCCCATCGGCCCGCAGCCAGACTCTTATGCTGTGCATTCTCTACTTGCATAGGGTTTTGACAATCTCCGTAATTGCATCCCTTGTAGCAGGGTCTTCAACGCCACGACTCCGATTTCCCTGGTTAGGACGAATATTGATAAGGGAATCAAATTCTAAAAAGTCCTCACCATCCATTTCCGGATAAAGGTTGATTCCCCAAAGATTTTCTTGCCGAGAACCAGATTCCAAAAGCAAAGATTCCAAATCCGCGTGCATTTCGGCATCGAGGGCAATCTTCTTTTCAGCAACATCCACAACGCCTTTGACCATATCGCCAAAGTAATGCGTCTGCAATTCAAACAGTATTTTCTTATCAAAAGGTTCGGAATAGACAACCATAGAACACCTTTATCCTTTTTCATAAAAAATATAAAAATCTATATTTAAAGGAGACGCCCGCTCAAGGCGGGCATGACGATGTTATGGATCCTATCGGGGCGCAGCCCCCCCCCTCCAGGATGACATTCAATTTTTTACATTCACGGCGATATTAAAAAGGGATGGCTAAAATATGAAAAAAGAAATCAACGTACTGGATTACGCCGACAAGATCATGAACGGGCTCAAGGGCGGGGCTCTGCTGACCGCCGCCGCTGACGGCAAGGCAAACACCATGAGCATTTCATGGGGCATGATGGGTATCGAATGGAACAAGGTCCTGTTCACCACTTTTGTGCGCCTGAGCCGCTACACGCTTGAATTCCTCGAGAAGAACGGCGAATTCACCGTGAGCATCCCCGTGGAAGGTTCCCCGCGCAAACTCATCAGCGAATGCGGCACCACCAGCGGTCGTGACATTGATAAAGCCGCAAAATTCGGCTTTACCTACGTAGACGGCGAAACCGTAAAAGTCCCGGCGGTCAAGGAATTCCCGATTGTCCTGGAATGCAAGGTCGTCTACAAGCAGCTGCAAGACGAAAATGCCATCTCCCCCGACGACCTGGAAAAGAACTACCCGAAAGATGCGAGCGGCAAGCGCGACATCCACTGGGCGTTTACCGGCGAGATTACCAAGGCATATATCCTGGAGTAGAATTTTTTAGATGAATTCTCCGGAACTGCTTTTACCCGTAGGCACGCGCGACATGCTCGAGGCGGCCATCGATAACGGTGCCGATGCCGTTTATTTCGGCGTACCGCACTGGAACGCGCGCGGGCGTACCGAGGACTTTTCGCTAGAAGACGTCGGCGAGATGATCCGTTACGCGAGAGTGCGCGGGGTAAGAACGTTCCTTGCGATGAACGTGCTCGTATTTGAGCGTGAAATGCAGCAGTTGCCCGAATTTCTGGAAAGGCTCATTGCGCTGGAACCGGACGCATTCATCATTCAAGACATCGGGCTTGCGCGGCTGATACGCGCTATCGCGCCCTCGCAGGAAATCCACGCCAGCACGCAGATGACTCTTGCTAGCGCGGAGGCCGTGAATCTCGCCGCAGAACTCGGGTTCAACCGCGCGGTACTCGCCCGAGAACTCTCTACAAAGCAAATTGCAGCCATCAAGAGCGCAACCCCGCTCGAACTCGAAGTGTTCATACACGGGGCGCTCTGCGTGAGCTATTCGGGGCAGTGCCTCACCAGCGAGAACTTTGGCGGCCGTAGCGCGAACCGCGGGCAATGCGCCCAAAGTTGCAGACTCCCCTACCGCATATTTGTAGACGGCAAGGAATACCGCGAAACGAACGCACAATACCTGTTCAGCACGCGCGACCTCTGCGCGCTGCCGAAACTCAATGAACTTGAAGAAATCGGCGTGAATTCCCTGAAGGTGGAAGGCCGTTTGAAGAGCCCGGAATACGTGGCGGCGGTCGCACATGCCTACCGCAAGGCACTCGACGGAATCGCTCCCGACGCGAAGGAAAAGGAACCGCTCGAAGTGCTGTTCAGCCGCGGGCTCAATACCGGATGGCTCGACGGCGACAACCACCAGGAACTCGTGGATGGCACGTTCAGCAACCATCACGGGCGTTACCTCGGGACAGTGCTGCGCGTGGAACGCGGGTGTGTCATAGTCGAACTGGACTCGGCGCTGGATGAAGGCTCGGGGTGCGGCGAGGGTATAGAATGCGCGGCGCTCCCGCAGCCGGGTGACGGCATACTCTTCGAAGAGGCGAAATTCGGGCTGAGCGCCGGGGCGCGCCTTTACGCCTCGCAGGTCATTCACGAGTACAAGGGCAAAAAATCTACGCGCGGGTGCGGTCCGCAACTCCTGAAAATGGAATTCGGGCGCGATTTCGACACGCGGGATATCCGCCCGCACATGGCGGTTTACAGGAATGACTCCCCCGCCATGGAAAAGGAACTGCGCCGCACGTTTACCGACCGCGACATGGCGAAACGCCTCCCTGTAAAAATGGTTCTTTCGGGAGAAATCGGCGGGCCGCTCTCGCTTACCATCAGCGACTACAGCGGGCACGAAGCGCATGCTGTCGGCGACACTCCCATTGAAGAAGCGCGCACGCCGCAATCCATTGGCGATCTCGCGAAAAAAGAACTCGGAGGCCTCAGTTCAACGGCTTACAGGCTGGACAACCTCTCGGTTAGCGTCGCGCCGAACGCGTTTATCGCCGGAAAGATGCTCCGCACGCTCCGCCAGAAGGCGGTGGAAGCGCTCGACAACGAGCGCTGCAAATGGCACGAACTCGCCCCGAGCGCCATCGCGGGCCGCGCCCTCCTCAACCGCGTCAAGTTCGGCACGGATTTTGCACCCCCAAATGCAGCCGACAAACAAACAACCGAAAACGCCACCATATCTGTCCTTGTCCGCAATCCCGAACAAATCCAGGCGCTCAAGGGGCTCCCCATCGACAACGTCGTCATGGATTTCGACTGGGGCGTAAAATACGACGAACCGCTCGAACAGATCCGCGAACTCGGTTTCAAGGCCGGCATGGCGACGCTTCGCATCCACAAGCCCGGAGAAAACCACTACCTCAAGAAAATTCTCGAACTCGCCCCCGATTTCGCGCTCGTCCGCAACCTGGGCGCGCTCTCGATTCTCGGCGACAGCGGCATCCCGCTTACCGGCGACTACAGCCTGAACGCCGCCAACAGCCTTACCTTCGACTGGCTGCTTTCGCACGGGCTCAAAACGCTCCACCCCTCGTGGGACCTGAACAGCACGCAGCTTTTCGACCTGCTAAAAAGCATTGACGGGAGCAAACTGGAACTCACGTTGCACCAGTACATGCCCGCGTTCCATTCCGAATACTGCGCATTCGCCCGCGCGCTCACTACGGGCAGGCGGTTCCCCGAATGTGGCAAAATCTGCACCCTGCACAAGGTTGAAATCCTCGACCACAAGGGAGAAAGCCATTACCTGCAAAGCGACGCGGAATGCCGCAACACGCTATTCGTGGGCAAACCGCAATCTGCGCTCAAGCTCTTGCCAGACCTGCGCGCCGCCGGAGTGAACCACTTCCGCCTGGAAATGCTGCAAGAAGACGCAGAAACCGTCCGGCGCAAGGTTTCCATCTACACGCAGGCCATCCAGGGGAAAATCTCCATCGAAGATGCCATTCGCAAGGCGGGTATACAAGAAAAATACGGCCTTTCCGAAGGACAGCTCTTCAACGAGAGCACCTGGCAAGACCGTAAAAAAAATTGACGCCGGCAAACTTCGCCGACGCCATAATTATTCCATAATTACGCGAACTAATCAGCGCAGTACATGCTGTACAAGACATCCTTAGAGAAGTCCTTGTACGTATCGGGGTCTTCCATGAGAAGTTTGCCGCCATCGCAAGAGGATGTGCCACTGCCTTCGGTATCCGTTGCAAGAATCTCAAGCATCATTTTGCATGTTTCAGCATCGCCGAAATCAGTCTTGGTAACAGCGACAGCCTTGCCGGTGCTCCACTTGACAGTCATCTCGCCGCCACCTTCACCGTTCTGAATGACCCAGGTGTCGTCGGACTTCTTGAAGTTGCAGGTAATGTCAGATGCCTGACCACCTTCATCTCCGTCCTCGTCACCGGTGTCTGTCGAACCTTCATCATCATCGATGTCTGTCGAACCGCCATCGTCGCCAACGGAGCCGCCTTCATCATCATCGGCACCCGTATCGGTTTCGTCATCATCATCCGAGGGCTTTGTATCCTTGCCCCACGATGCCGGTTCTGGGCAAGCCTTCGTCGCGGCTCCGGCATATTCCTGAAATTCCTCCGTAGTCACGGCTTCTTTCGTTTTAACCGTAAGTACGTTATCTTTACAAGTCATTTCAGCATCGTCCTCGTCAACCTCAGTCGGCATAGGACCATCACACACATTATTGTGTCCAGTACCATATTCATAACGCGTGGTCATGGTGCCATCTTCGTTATGGGTATATGTCATCGTAACCGAGTAGGGTCCGGCATTCTGCTTGACTACGACCTTCTTAGCCGTAATGTCGCAGGTATAGAGTTCGTCATCACCTCCAGCACTTGTGCCGCTATCATCGTCGCCACAGGCGGTCAGGCAGGCCATAGCGGTCAGGGCGAGGGCACTGGTCCAAAGCAATTTTTTCATGTGTACTCCTTGGTTTTATGTTTAAGAAGAATATAACCAAAAAAGAAGAAACAGGCACAATTTTTCACAACACACTTCACTTTTCGTGCAAAAATTTGTCTTTTATCACACCCCAAAAACGCCTTTTTTCTATATTTTACCCACTTTTTACTCCCTAACACAAAGGAACACCATGAAAATCGCCGATAAGACAGTCGTCCAGATGCACTACACCCTCACCTCCGACGAAGGAGCCGTCATCGATTCCTCCGCTGGCCGCGAACCGCTCCAGTACATCCAGGGCGCCCACATGATCGTCGTAGGGCTCGAGAACGCGATGGTCGGTCACGAAGTCGGCGACAAGTTCGACGTGAAGGTCATCCCCGCCGAAGGTTATGGCGAGTACGACGAACGCATGACGCAGGAAGTCCCGGTCGACGTGTTCCAGGGAGTCGACAAGGTGGAACCCGGCATGATGTTCTACGCGCAGACGCCCATGGGCCCGATGCCCATCCGCGTCAAGTCCGTCGCGGGTGACAAGGCCGTGATTGACGCGAACCACGAACTTGCGGGCAAGAACCTGAACTTCGCCATCGAGGTCGTGAGCGTGCGCGAGGCTACCGAAGAGGAACTGAACCCGCAGGGCCACTGCTGCTGCGGTAAGCACGAAGGTGAAGGCGACTGCAAATGTGGCGACCCTTCGACATGCTCAGGGACCGAGCACGAATGTGAATGCGGCGGCGACCCTTCGACAGGCTCAGGGACCGAATGTTGTGGTGGTAAAAAGGAAAACTGCGACGGAAAGGGCGGCTGCGGTTGCCCCAACCACGACAAGCACCACGGCAACGGGTAATTTAACGCAAAAATAACCCTCCGAATACTTTTTTTGGAATTTTTAGTTATTTTATGGGAACAACAAGAAGGGAGATACCCATGAAGAAATTCGCTCTTATCGCCGGAGTCCTAGCCACGACCACCCTCCTTATCGGGTGCGCCAAGAAAATGATGCTGGACGACCCCACCCTCTACGACCAGTACCTCACCCGCAGTTACAACCAGCCTGCCGGGAAATGCTTCTACGCCGTTCAGGTCGCCTTTGCAGAGAGAGGCGTCGATCTCACCAAGGTCGATACGGATAGGGGCCGAATCGTGACGGACAGGCACGTGATTGCCTATTACGCGGTACCCGGAGAAGTCGGTTCCCTGTCGGACCGCTACTACATCGACGTGTCGGGCGACAAGAAAAAATGCACCATCAAGGTTTCCAAGTACAAGGCCTGGAGAGGCAACAACGAAATGACGTGGGTCAAGCCCGACGAAGTTTACGCCCAGATCTGGGAACCCCTGTTCAGGAGTTTCGAAGGCCACCTCAACGATGACGAAGAAGACGAGCTCGCCGACAAGCGCAGCGCCGGGAGCATCGACGATGTCGTGAAAAGGCGCACTCCGGACCTTAAGAAAATCTACAACAAGTACAAGGAAAACAAGCCCGGATTTGGTGGCAAGGTCACCCTGAAGTTTACCATTGACTCTAACGGCGATGTCGCTGACATATCCGTCGAATCCTCTACCACGAACGACAGCACCTTCGATGAAGTCATCAAGATGGCCGTGAACACGTGGAACTTCGGCAGAATCGCGAAGGGCCACAACACGACCGTGACCATCCCGTTCACCTTCTCGACTGACGAAGAATAAGTTCTGCCTAGAAGCAGAAGCCTACAACAATACCAGCGGTTCCGATGACGGACAAGGCTATGCCTATGCCTAGTTTTGTGCCATCGCCTTTATCGACTGTTTTCTCTTCAAAAGTGTCGTAGTCATACTCGGTTGTGGTATCGGTACTTCCCATAACAGCCAGAACTATTCCCGTCGTCAGCAATACACTGCCGCCAGCGATCAGCCCCCAGCGGAGCCAAGCCGTATTTTGAGCGCTTTTCACAGACGGGACTTCGTTAATGGGTTTGTTCGAGCGGGGCAAGTCTTCGTCATCGTCGTCAAACTGCACATCCTTTGCGCGAGCGACCTTTACTTTGTCCGCATCTGCGCCATCATCAGCACTATGCACGCGGCGTCCGCCATTCCGGGAACCCTTTGGAGCCTCGCCGATGCCGCCGGAACCTGAATCGCCTATTCCGCCAGAGCCAGCAGCCTTGTCGGCATTCTTCACCTTGCCGAAGAACTCCGGAGCGTTTTCCTTGATGACTTTCAGGAGCGCTTCCACGTTTGTCCCCTGCCCATTGAAACTCGCCACGAGTTTGTTGCCCGCCGTCTCGTAGATTTCCGCAGAGAGCGTGAGTTTTGAACCGAAACTGCCCACGCGCGCCTGGCACACGTAGTCGGCAGAAATGTTCTTGCCCGTCTCCGCAAGGCAACTGCCCTCGCATTCATCGATAGTTTTGCCCGGCGGGAGCATCGCAGAAATGTTCTCGCGCGTCATGATGGTGTAGTCTTCATCGGGCGGGAGCAGGTTGACCGCCTCCTCGCGCAACACGTTCGTGAGGTACTGCCGGTCAGAAAGTTTCACCTTCTTTTTAACGGACTGATCTACGCCCGTTTCAAGAACTGCGACATACGCTGCAAATGCACCCGAAGTGCAAGCCAGGAGGAGAATAATCGTCGTCAAGAACCTTTTCATAGACACACCTTCACATCAAAGTACGGACGGTTTATTTGAAATATAATCTTTTACGCATCGGACTACAGCCCCCGTTTCCGTTGTAGCGTCACTCAAGAAAGCATCGTCGAGACTGTTCCACAGACGCATATAGTAAGCATCGCCCTCTCCGGATTTTGTCGATGTCCAAAAAATCGTGACATCGGCCCTGTCATGATAACTCCCACTATAGCTTCTGGGGCCAACAGGCAACGCCGAGAACCCGTAGGCATCCGTACCATTGCCACTTATTTCTAGATCGTTATCCCAACCACTGGAGGCCTTGAGGATTTTTCCCGCCGTAGCGAAACCGCCAACCGCCGAAAAAAGTATTTCCCATTCCGTTGAATCCGGAAAATGCCAACCCTCGGGGCAAACTCCGCGCACAGGGCACGTCGGGAAACATTCTTCGCCGCTACCGCAGCCCATCCCGTTTGTACTCCATACGCCCGCACTGTCCATAGCAGCACTCCATAGGTATAACCGACCATACTTGGTGCAGGATTCAGCGGAATCGTTGTGACAAAAACTCGATGAATCTAATTCATCTGTCGGCTGCAGGTAGGCATAGTTCAAGTTTTCCGCCATCCAGGTCTGCGTGCCAATGGTGACAGTCTTGTAGGTTTGTCCATCACGTTCATCTGTCATGGTTCCTTTTACAACTGTCGAAGGGTCAACATAGTCCGCGAGAACACTGCTGCTGGATTCACTTGTCTCGCTAGAACTCGACTGCGGCAAGTCACTTGAAGATGACGACGAAACGCTAGAAGAAGATGCCTTTGCATTCGGACGGGTTGCAAAATCGCTGTCATCGTCACTGCAGGCAACGAACAAAGCCAATGCAGCCGATACGGCCAAATATTTCATCCAGAAGCGCATTTTCTCCTCCACGAGGCGTATTTCCCCTTAAACATATAATTTTTTTCGAGTTTTTTACCCTCAGGGCATATAAACCGGAGTTATTTTCGCAATTTATATGCCCCAAAGGCAAAAAACAAGTCCTGCAAACGCATTGTTTTTGTTCGGGGGCATATAAAAAGCGACAAAAAGCAATTTTATACGCCCCAGACTTAGATAACAACACCTTTCGTTTACTCACAAATTAACAAAGGGGCGTATAAATTCAGAAAAAAAGCTCGCTTATACGCCCCCGCGGCAAAATTCGCGTTTGACGTTGGCAATAATTCGGCTTTACCGCAAGCAAAAACGGCGCCACGTCTGGCGGAGAACGCGCAGGCCGTAGGTGACGACGTTCAGGTTGGACTTCTCGCCAGCATAGCGCGTGGGTATCGGGAGTTCCGCCAGCCTGTACCCGCGGGCATCGGCGATGGAGATAATTTCCAGATCGATGTCGAAGCTCGGGCTGAGTTTCGCGAGGTCAAGCGTCTTCAGGAATTCCGCATTGTAGACGATAAATCCGCTGTGACGGTCGGTGAGCTTCTGCCTGAAGGCAATGTTTTCAAGCGCCGTGAGGAACGCGCCGCCGAGTCGTTTGTAGAGGGGCATTTTACCTGCGCGGGCCGCACCCGGGACGAGGCGGCGTGAGCCCTGGACCAGAGCGAGCATTCCACCTTCCGGCGAAACACCCGCGGGCTGATTGCACAATCCATTTGCAGATTGATTGTGCGCGGCTTCAAGAAGCGCAAAGAATTCGTCCAGCTTTTCAGCAGGATACTGGCCGTCGCCATGAAGGCAGGCGATAAACTTCGCGCCGGAGCGCAGGCCCTCAGAAATCCCGCGCTTCACTACAGCACCATACCCCAAGTTCCGCTCGAATCGTTCGTACTGCAGGCGGCCCGAGCCACCAGCCAACCCAGCGACAAACGACTCAAAAGCCCCGTGCGTATCGTCCTTCGAACCGTCGTCTATCACGAGCACCTGCGCGCGTTCCATAACAGCAGGCGGAATACGCCCCAACACGTCCGCAAGAGTCGCGGACACATTATATGCGGGAACGAATATGAAGTAATCGGAACGCATTTTATACAAGTGCATATATAGAAATGTATGGATCCCCTCCCTCGCTACGCTTGGTCGAGGATGACAGTTTTGTAGAATGACGTGCTAGACAGAATAATGATTCACAAACCATGCGAGTGATTCGCGGAGGCACACATCAATAGGAGTCGAGGCACGGAACCCAAGCAAACGTTCTGCCTTCTCGACACTCGGCATGCGGCGCATAGAATCGTCATAGCCCGCGCCGTAGTATACCTCGCCCGGAACGTTCTGCGGTTCAGGCAACGTGGCTACATCAACACCACGGATTTCGGCATAAATCTGGCGCATCTTGGCGGCAAGTTCTGCAACAGTGAGCTCGTTGTCCGGATTCCCGACATTGAACGCCTGCGAAAATACACCGGCGGTCGACGCAGTCCCAGGACCAGCATCTTGCCCAGCCGCGTTAAACAGCGCGAACAAGAAGTCTACTGCATCGTGTACGCTGGTAAAGCAGCGCTTCGCCTTCCCACCGTTCACGAGTTTCAGCGGTTCGCCCCGCAAGAGCGCCGTCGAAAAGTTCGCGAGCACCCGCGGAATTCCCTCACCGTCCACGCCCGGCATAAAGTCCATGTACGGCCCGACAAAATTGAACGGGCGGACAACCGTCCACTTGAGCCCAGGGAGCCCCGCAATAAACCGTTCCGCCAGGAGTTTCGCCGTCGCATAACTCCAGCGGCTCGCGGCAACCGGCCCGAACACGACGGGCGTCTCGTCTTCAATCAGTTCGCCAGAATCCGGTGCCGTACGTCCATAAATTTCGGAAGTCGAAAAATGCACAAGCCATGCCCCCGAGCGGGCACAAGCCTCCGCCAAAGCGGCAGGGTGGTCATAGTTGCTACGGATGACTTCGCACGCCTCCCCCATGTAGCGGCTCGGCGTGCAGATGGCAGCAAGATTCACCACCAGAGGGAACTGCGCAATGCGTTCCACGACAGCAGGGTCGGCAAGGTCAGCGCACAGGAACTCGCAACGCTCATGATTCAGGCGATGCTGGAGCCTGTAGAAATCGAGATCTACGCCAAAAACGCGCCAGCGGGTACGTTCCAGCACGGCGTCAAGCAGGTGGCTACCGATAAAACCACCGCAGCCCACGATGGCCACGGTGATGCTACTGTCATCGAGACGGAGGGTCATTACTCCTTGACCTTGAAGGTCCCGGACTTACCCGCCTTGGACTGCTTAGAATACGGGTAGACGTAGATATAGGCATCGTCGGTCGCAACCACGCCAAGTTCGGCATCCAGCTTTATGCTGTACTCGTTGACAGTCTTGCCATCGATCTTTGCGTCGTCGATGCTTTCGTCAAGCAGGTTAACCTTCTTTGCGCCTTCGTCATAGCGGAGCTCGACACCAAAGCCGCCGAAATCCATATCGGAACAGAAAGCCACCTTAATGGTCTCGCCCACCTTGAACTCTTCGCCACCCTTGGGAGAAACAACCTTCACGCCATCGGTCACGGAGCAATCAGCCGAGCTGTTATCCGGACCAGTGGAAGATTCGTCATCGCCACAGGCAAGGAACGCGAGAGTACTAGCAAGAATCAGAGCATGGGAAAACTTCATAAAGCCTCACTTTTTGTTTTATGCAAACAATATACAAAAACGACTAACGCGCCACGACCTGCTGGCGGATTTTCTCGGACAATTCGCGACCACCCAGCTGGGCGATGCACTCGAACGCGAATTCCTCGGCAGTTCCGGCACCGCGGCTCGTGATAATATTGCCGTCCACCACCACGCGGTCTTCCACAAACTTATTGCACACGAGTTCCACTTCGCAACCCGGGAAGCATGTCGCCGTCCTGTCTACGAGGAGGCCAGCCTTGCTCAGCACGAGCGGAGCCGCACAGATGGCCAAAATCCACTTGTTCTGGTCGTTAAAGTCGCAAACAACGCGTTCCACGTCGGCACTCGCCTTGAGGTGCTGCACACCCGGACCGCCACCCGGCAGAAAAACGGCATCAAATTTTGCGATATCAGTACTTTTCAATGCCAAATCGGCAGCAATTTTAAGCCCGAGTTTCCCCGTCACGAAAGATTCGCCCGAGACACTCGCGAGCGTGACCGAAAAGCCGGCCCTTTGAAAATAGTCGAACGGAGTGACGAACTCGGTTTCCTCAAAACCGTCTGCCATAAGGAATAGTATTTGCATAGAGAACTCCTTTGTTTCGAATTTAACAAAAAAAACACCACCCCTTGGCTCCGAGAGTCGTATTTCGGGCAACATTTTTCTACATTTGGGCCATGAATTTCAAGGACCGCATTATCCGCGCCACAGGCAAGAAAACCCCCTTCCGCCTGATTGTCGTCGACCTGACCGCGACGATGAACGAAATCGGCAAGCAGCACAACGCCCAGGGATTCGCCCTCAAGCTCCTCGCCGAAAACACCATCGCAAGCATTTTCTTGAGCGCAAGCCTCAAGTACGCAGGCACAGTCTCGCTCACCACGCGCTTCAGCGGCGAAATCACGAAGGTTTCGTCTGACACGACCCCGATGGGACTTGTGCGCGCCATGATCCCGCAGCCAGAACTCCAGGCCGTGGGCGGTAACGAACCCGCACTCATCCCGCAGAGCGTGCAGGTCGTAAAGCTCAACGAGCAGGGCAAGCGCGTCCACGAAAGCATTATCGAGGCCCCCTCTGTTTCTATGGGCCAGAACCTCGCCACCTACCTGCTGCAGTCCGAACAGATCAGTTCTGCCGTGGGCATCGAGGCAGCCTTCAACCGCGAAGACCCGAGCAAGCTCGACTACGCCGCTGGTTTCTACATCGAAGCCTTCCCCGACCTCGAGGACAAGGACGTCACCCTAATCGAAGTCATCGTGCAGAACCTGCCGAAGTTCAAGGACATGAACACGCCCGAGGGCTACAACCTGGACGAACTGCTGGACCAACTGCGCGGCCCGTACGAAATCGACATCGTCAAGGAAATCGACCCGAAGGCCTACTGCCCCTGCAGCAAGGAACGCACCGTGGCGACCCTCGCCTCG